>USEM01000005.1 GCA_900553695.1 uncultured Clostridium sp.
CAGTTATAATTTTCATAAACCAATTAAGAGAAAAAGTTGGAATAATGTTTGGAAACCCAGAAACAACACCAGGTGGTAGAGCACTTAAGTTCTATGCATCTGTAAGATTAGATATAAGAAAAATTGAAAATATTAAAACAGACGGAGAAGTTACAGGAGCAAGAGCAAGAGTAAAAGTTATAAAAAATAAAGTAGCACCACCATTTAGAGAGGCTGAATTTGATATAGTATATGGTAGAGGTATATCAAAAGAAGGAAATATACTAGATTTAGCAGTAAACTTAAACTTAGTAGAAAAAGCTGGTGCATGGTTTAGCTACAATGGAGAAAAAATCGGACAAGGTAGAGAAAACGCAAAAGCATATTTAAAAGAACACAAAGAAGTTGCACAAGAACTTGAAGAAAAGATTAGAGAAAACTTTAGACAAGCATTTGAAAAGAGCCTTGGAGATGAAGAAGAAGACCCAGAACAAGAAGTAGAACCAGAAGAATAATAAATTACAAAGAAGTCGCAAGACTTCTTTGTAAATATATAGAGCTTTTAGGAGGAACAAATGGAGGACTATATTGAATTTGACAAACTTAAGACAAAAGTGTTAAAATATGCATTGTACAAAAAAAGAAGCGAAGCAGAAATTAGAAGAAAATTTGCAGAAAACTCTGGAGAAATGCTAGATGAGGTTATAGAAAATCTAAAAGAAAATGGCTATATAAACGACTTTTTATACATACAAAAAACAGTAGATGAATTCCAAAGACTTAAAAACTTATCAATAAAAGAGCTAGAATATAAGCTACTTTCAAAAGGTATAAATAAGCACGATTTAGAAGATTATATATCTCAAAACAAAGAAGATTTATTAGAATATGAAATAAATTCTGCAAGAAATATATTTATAAAAAAGCAAGCAACAATGGAAAAAGAAGATGTTGTACTATATTTAAAGAAAAAAGGATATTTAAGTGAAAGCATTACACTTGCACAAGATTAGAGGGAGAAAATAATGGCAATGAATGATATACTAACTTTGGAAACAAAAAAATATAACATAAAACTAGAAAACTTTGAAGGTCCACTTGATTTACTATGTCACTTAGTAGATAAAAACAAAATGGAAATAGATAAAGTAAATATAACACAAATAACAGATCAATATATTGAATACCTAAATGCAATGGAAGAATTAAATCTAGAAATTGCAAGTGAATTCATAGTTATGCTTTCAACCCTTGTGTATTTAAAATCTAAACACCTTTTACCAAAAGAGGTGGAAAATGAAGAAGAAATTACTGAAGAAGAACTTATTAGAAGAATTATAGAATACAAAAAATATAAAGAAATTATAAAAACTTTAAGAGAAAACTATAATGTATATTCTAAAAGAAACTTCAAATTGCCAGAAAAAATTGAACTTCCAAGCAGAAAGTTAGAGAGAAAATACGAAAAAGAGGATATTGTACAAAGCTACAAGTTTTTAATAGAAAAAAATGAAAACAAGAAAAACAAAAATGCAATAAACATTGAAAAAATAGCAATACTAGAAACAGTAACAGTAGCAAGCAAAGTAAAAGATATATTTAAAGAACTAGTAAAAAAACACAAATTTATATTTAGTAAATTATGTACAAGCAAGAAGTATACCAAGCTAGAAACAGTAACAGCATTTTCAGGCGTTTTAGAATTAAGCAGAAGAAACAAGATAATAACAAACCAAGAAAAAAACTTTGGAGACATATTAGTTGAGAAAAAGTAAGCAATTTTCTTGCTTTTTATAAAATATTGTGTTACAATAATATGGTCAATAAAAAAGTAAAGTCAAATGAGAGGAGAACAAGCATGAAAACAGTTCTAATTATAATATATGTAATAGTTGCATTAGTATTAACAGTATTAACTCTAATGCAATCAAAAGATGATGATGGTATGTCAGCAGCTATTACAGGAGGTTCTTTCTATGAGAAAAATAAAGGAAGAACTAAAGAAGGTAAAATTAGAAGAAATACAATAATTCTAGGTGTTGCATTTATAGTACTTGCAATAGTACTTGGAATATTTTATTAATCTAAAAAATACCATTAACCCATATTACAACATTTGGGAATATAAGGCCGTATAGTAGCAATTATAAACGTAACAATACCTGCAAAGGTATTGTTATTTGTTTTTATCTCATAAATTCCAAAACTAACAGCTCTAACAAAAAAGTATAATGAAATAATTGCAAAAATTATAATCATAAAACTCCTCCTAAAGTTTATTATATAAATAGCCACTTTGAAGTTCAGAATGAACAGTTACTTTAAAAAAAGCATTTGGGTAATTGTTTTCCCAATCTGAATCCAGCCAGTCTTGCCATGTTGCGTATTTTGGAAGCAAATATTCTCCAAACCCTACAATATCTGATTTTAATGCCTTTGATGTTTTATATAAATATGAAAGAACATGTGCTTCAATATTATCACAAAGAGCTTCATTTAAGGTGTTCATGCAAGCTTCATTAGATAAATCTATAGAACTATAAATTGTAGGTATGTTCCCAGTTAGCCAGATTTCACATTCTATAAATGGATAGTTATTAACCAAAGAAACTTTTCTTTTGGTTTCCTTGCTTAAACTAATATATAAAGAAATGTTGGTGCTAGGTTCGAAAGGGTTTGTTATATTAATTGTTGCGTTTTTTAAATCATTAGTTATAATTAAATGGCACAAGGTTTCTATGTTATTTAATTCACCCACTAATTTATCTCCACGAAACACGGCAAGTCCCATACTTTCAACATTGTTTTTAGACTCAATAGGTGTTCCGACCAGCAATATAGTCATCATCAAGTAGAGAAGCATTTGGGTTAACTCTGCTTTGAGTTTCTTTTGTATTAATTCCAGCAAGTATTGCAGAAGCATTAGAAGATGTGTTCAAAATGTTGTAATAAAAATTTGCAAGTGATACATTATCAAGGTAACCAGTGTATTCGCTAGAATTAAAGTTTTGTTCAAAATATTCAGCTGGGTTTGATTCAAAAACAGGTTTTGAATTTTCTAAAAAATCGTAAGCATCACATTTACTTATTATAATACTGCAATCAGGTCTAAGCTCTATGTTATTCATTAAAGTATAAATTACATCAGAAATACCAGAAGAGGAATATTCTTCAGAAATTATAACAGCTTTACAATGTGAAAGGTTAACTTGTTTACTTATATAGCTATTAATTAAGCTAATTCCAGAATCTATACTTGAGCAGTCAACAGATAATATAGTTGAATTATCACTAGAAGAACTACCAGATGAAGAACTTGAAGATTCAGAGGAGTTTAAAACAGCAAATTGAATGCTAATTTTTACATCATGTGTGTCTGATGTATCTATTCCAAGTGCAATAGCATAAGCCTTATCTTCTATACCTCTGGAGCTTGAACAACCAGTAAAAAGAAAGATAGAAATTGAACAAATTAATAGCAATAAAAATACTTTTATTCTCATTTTTTATCCCTTCTTTTTTTGAAATTAGCAAAAACTAAAATCAAAAAGCTAACTACAAATATTAATAAAACAGAGTATGGCTTAAAAAAGTTTTTAGTAAAACTACCTACAGTTGAAAGGTTTTTGAAAAATAGAGTAAACCCAAGCATAACTAAAGAAACACTACCAATTATTTCTTTGAAATTGCTAAGTTTAAAACTCTTTTTTATAATGTACGATATTAAATAAACATTAAGGCTTACAAATGATAGGAATGCTAAAAGCCAAATAAAAATGAATATAGCATCAATTCTTTGGAAGAAACGGCCAAGTGTTGCAAACCTTGCTATTAAATACAACGAAAGTGCTTCATCTGCTGTAAATGAATATGCAAATGTCATTGTTAAAGCAAGTGTAGTTAAAATAAAATACAATGCACATGAGATTACAGAAAATAAAGTTACTTTTTTAAAGTCTTTTGTATCTTTTAAAAAAGGTGGCAAGAAGTACAAGTAAGCAATAACATTAAATGCAAAAACATTTAAAGATTGAGTAACAAATGTGTTTTTTACACCATATCCAAAAGCAGGGAAAAGCCTTTGCCAAGTAAAATCTCTAATTGAAATAGAGAACAATAAAACAATTGATAATACTGCAATTGGTATAACAACTAGGTTTGTACCATAAATTGCTTGTAGGCCAATTTTGCTAGAGATAATTACAGGTATAAATGTAATTAATAATAAAACTAAATAGTTGTATTCTGGGTAATATATAACATGCAAATCATTTACATAATACCTTAGAGATACTGCAGAAAATGACATGAAGAGCACAATAAATAAAATAGCCATAATTCCTTTAAGCCATGAACCACCTAAGTACTCAGAAACATCTAGAATATCATAACTTATAAAACGTTTGAAAAGAAATATTGCAACTAACATAAACAATATTGATAGAATGCTTACATACAAAACATTAAGCCATGAACCAGATCCACAACTATTGAAAATAACTGATGTCATGTTAAAAATTATGTTGTTACTAATAACTACCAAGCTTAGCCCCATAGCTTCAACTTTGCCAAGTTTTTGCATATCATTCATTAGAATTCTCCTTTCATTTTGTTATAGATTTACTCCAAAATTTCCATTTTCTACTTATTCTAGGTTGTTCCTTAGGACGCTTTGTGTTTAAAAAGTCACTACGGTTTTCTCGTTTCCATATTGAGTGTATAAAATAAGATATAGATGTATTAAAATTCGTAACAGGTATATATGGCTCTAAGTAAGATACACCGAAAGAGTTTAAAGCACATAAAATAGAAAACTGTGTAAACAAACCAACAGCAATGCCTAAAAAGCCTGCAATATAGCCTAAAAAAATGTATAGAAATTTGTAAATTCTAAAAGTAAAATTAAGCGAAAAATCAGGTATAGCAAATGAGCAAATACCAGTTAATGCAACAATTATAATAGATATTGGACTAACTAAATTTGCATTTACAGCAGCATCTCCCAAAATTAATGCACCAATAATTCCGTATTGTTGGACCAATAGGGTTAGGAATTCTAAGCCCAGCTTCACGTATTAATTCAAAAGATATTTCCATTAATAAAACTTCAAAAATTACTGGGAAGGGAACACTATTTCTTGAACCTGCAATTGCGAATAGAAGCGGAGTTGGAACAAGTTCAGTGTGAAAGTTTAAAACAGCAATATAAAGCCCAGGAAGTAGAAGTGTTATAAATGCAGCAATAAGACGAATGGTTTTTAGCAAGTTAGCATATTGGTGCTTTAAATTAAGATCTTCTGGAGAAGATAAAAAATCAATAAAAACACCAGGAACAATAAGTGAGTAAGGCGAACCATTAACAAGTATTGCAACTCTACCTTCAAGTAAATGGTTTGCCGCTTTGTCGGGCCTTTCAGTAGAAATCATTTGTGGGAAAGCAACTTTGCTATCATCTTGTATAAGCTGTTCAACATTTCCGAGATGAAATAACATAATCAACATCTAAATTTGCAAGACGGTATTTTACTTCTGAAATTAGAGAGGAGTTTGCAATATTTTTCATGTAGCATACTGCAACCTGAGTTTTATTAGCTTTCCCAACTGTTGTACTTTCAATAATTAAATCAGGAGTATTAATTAATCTTCTTAAGATTGAAGTATTTGTTCTTAATTTTTCAACAAATGCTTCTTGAGAACCTCTAACAACAATCTCATTTTTAGGGGTATCAATGCCTCTTGCAGCAAAACCTTTAACATCAATGGAAAATGCAATATTTACAGTATCTATAAAAAGTGCACAATTACCAGAATTTATTGCACTTGCAACTTCTGAAAATTTAGAAACTTTTTGAACACTGTTTTGTGGAAGAAGCTTATCAAAAATATAATCTTCGATACTAATCTTTTTGATTTTTTTGTATTCAACGCCACTTTTGGTTTGTGCAGGTTTAAATGAAGAATTGGTTTCCATTAAAGGTCTTAAAAGAAAATTGTTTACAAGCTCAGAGTCAATCATCCCATCTATACCAACAAAAAGAGCGGAATATTTCTTGCCTAAAATATTTAAAGTAAATGGACGTATTATAATATCACTATTAATTAAGCTGTTATATTGAACCTTAATGTATTCATAATTCTTATCTAAAGATTCAAATACATCATGGTCTGGCAAAAATGAATCTGGCAAGTCAACATCTTTAGAATTTGCATTGTTTTCGTCTAAAACAAAATTATATTTTACATTAGGAGTGTATGAAAAACATGACTTTAAAAAAACAATAAATTTATTCATAAAATGAGTTTTTCCATAAAAAGAAAAAATATTCCAAAATGTCTTGACTATTTTATAACTATTTGATATTATGATGTCATAAAGGTGGAGGTGATATAATTGAAAAAAACACTAAAAATAATAGCAATAATTGCAATAATGTTAGTAGCAGTATTTGCACTAACTGGCTGTGGAAACAAGTTAATAGCAACAAAGGATGTTGAAGGTACAGAATCAGAACCAAAACATTCAGAAAAAATCGAAATATCTTTTAAAGATGATAAAGTTAACAAAGTAAAAATGACATATACTTTTGATAACAAAGATGACACTAAGAAATTTGTTGATAGCTATAATGCAATATTAGGCTTAGCAAGTGCTTTTGCATCAGAAGATGAAAAGGTTTCTTTACCAACAATGGAACAAAAAGGTAAAAAAGCAATAATGGAAATGGATGCTAAAATGTATTCTGAAATGAGTGGAGAAACAGAAGCTGGCATGACAAAAGATGAAGTTAAAGCAAACCTAGAAAAAGAAGGATACAAAGTAAAATAAAATACTTATGAAATACAAGAAAATCGGAGAGATCCGGTTTTTTTGTGTTTTTGCTTGCATAAAATTAATTTATGTAATATAATACATCTATTCACTAAACTGTTAAGTGAATTTTAAAACTTGAAGAGCCCTAAAAATAGGAATAAAGGAGGTATTTTATGTGTGGTATTGTTGGATATATAGGAACTAAAAATGCAACACCAATATTATTACAAGGATTAAAAAGATTAGAATACAGAGGTTACGATTCAGCTGGAATTGCTGTAATTGAAAATGGAAAAATTGAAGTTAAAAAAGATAAAGGAAGAGTAAGTAATTTAGAGGCAGTACCTGGAATAAATGATTTAAAAGGAACTATAGGAATTGCACATACAAGATGGGCAACACATGGAAAACCAGCTAAAGAAAATTCACACCCACATACCGATATGGATGGAACTTTTGCTGTTGTACATAATGGAATTATAGAAAATTATAATGAGTTAAAAAATATGCTAATAGAAAAGGGGTATAAATTTGTATCGCAAACAGATACAGAAATTATACCGAACTTAATAAACTATTATTATAAAGAAGATCATAAAAATGATGAATTAAAAGTTTTAAGAGCTGTAAGAAATGCATGTATGGATTTAAAAGGAAGCTTTGCTTTGGAAATAATCTCAAGCAACGCACCAGAAAATATGATAGTAGTAAGAAAAGACAGTCCATTAGTTATAGGAAAAGGACATGGCGAGAACTATTTAGCATCTGATATTCCAGCAATTCTTTCATATACAAAAGATTTTTACTTTATAAATGATTACGAATTTGCAGTATTAACAAAGGATAATGTAAAATTTTATGATACAGACTTAAATGAAATAAAAAAGACAACTGATAGTATTGAATGGGATAGTAAGGGTGCTGAGAAAGACGGATATGAACATTTTATGCTAAAAGAAATAAATGAGCAACCAAAGGCTATAAGGGAAACAATAGGCACAAGATTAAATGGTTCAAAAGTTTGCTTTGACGAACTAAATTTTTCAAAAGAATACTTAGAAAGTTTAAACAAAATATATATTGTAGCATGTGGTACAGCTATGCATGCTGGATTAGTTGCAAAAAATATTATAGAAAAACTTTGTAAGATACCAGTAGAAGTTGATATTGCATCAGAATTTAGATATAGAGATCCACTTATTGATAACAAAACATTAACAATATATATTAGTCAATCAGGCGAAACAGCAGATACAATAGCTGCCTTAAAACTTGCAAGAGAAAAAGGGGCAAAAACACTTGCAATATCTAATGTTATAGGAAGTTCAATAACAAGAGAGGCAGACTATTCAATATATACACATGCAGGACCAGAAATAGCAGTTGCTTCAACAAAAGCATATACATCACAAGTAACAATGCTAACTTTAATTGCTTTATACTTTGCAGAAATTCTAGAAAGAGGAGACATGGAAAAGGTAGAAACATTAAAGAAAGACCTATTAAAACTACCAGAAAAAGCTGAAGAAATACTAAAAAATACAAGCAAAATTCAAAAATTTGCAAAAAGAATTCATAAAGAAAAAGATATGTTCTTCCTAGGTAGAGGAGTAGATTATGCAGTAAGCTTAGAAGGTTCTTTAAAAGTAAAAGAAATATCATATATTCACTCAGAAGGATATGCATCAGGAGAATTAAAACACGGACCAATTGCTTTAATAGATACAGGTGTAACAGTTATAGCAACTATGACAGATAAAAACTTACTAGAAAAATCTATAAGTAATGTGCAAGAAGTAATTTCAAGAGGTGCAAAAGTGTTAGCAATAACAAATCAAGATGTAGAAAACAAAGGATTTGATACAATAATTAAAATTCCAGAAGTAACTACAGAAATTTCACCAGTACTTTCAATAATACCTTTACAACTACTAGCATATTACATCTCAACAGAAAAGGGATTAGATGTAGATAAACCAAGAAACCTTGCAAAATCAGTAACTGTTGAATAACTAAGAGGAGTGAAGAAAAAATGTACGCATACATAAGTGGAAAAATTGCAGATAAAGCAAACAATTATGTAGTAATAGATAATGGAGGCATGGGATATAAAATCTTTATGTCTCCATCAGTAATAGAAAAACTACCAGATGTTGGAGAATTCCAAAAAATACATACTTACTATTATGTAAGAGAAGATGTTATTAGCCTATATGGCTTTTTAACAAACGAAGAACTTAGAATGTTTGAATTATTACTTTCAGTAAGTGGAATAGGTGCAAAATCAGCAATACAAATATTATCTAGTATTACACCTTCAAGCTTTGCTTTAGCAGTAATTTCAAATGACGTTTCAAAAATAGTAAAAATACCAGGAATAGGAAATAAAACAGCTGCAAGAATAATATTAGAATTAAAGGATAAATTAAAAACAGAACAAGCAATAAGCAAAAATGAGCAAGTAAAAGAAGCAATTCATGAAAGCGAAAAAGATACTGAAGCAGTTGTTGCTCTACAAGTTTTAGGATATACTAGAAAAGAAATTGAAAAGGCTTTGGAAAAATTTGAAACACAAAATTTAACTGTTGAAGAAATAATTAAAAAGGCATTATCAATACTTGGAAAATAAGGAAGTGAAGCAGTATGGAGCCTTTAGCACATAGAGTTCGCCCAACAAAGCTAGAAGAATTTGTTGGGCAAGAAGAAGTTTTAGGAAAAGATAAAATATTATATAGAACAATAAAAGCAGATAGGTTAACAAGCGTTATTCTCTGGGGACCAACTGGCTGTGGTAAAACATCAATAGCCAAAGTAATTAGCAATACAACTAAATATAAGTTTATTCAATTAAATGCTGTAACAGCAGGTGTTGCAGATATTAAACAAGCTGTTGAAGAATCTAAAAATAGTTTATTTAACCCATCAGGAAAATGTATTTTATTTATAGATGAGATACACAGGTTTAATAAGCTTCAACAAGATGCACTGCTTCCATTTGTAGAAAATGGAACAATTATATTAATTGGTGCAACAACCGAAAACCCATATTTTTCAGTAAATAAGGCGTTAATCTCAAGGTCAATGGTAGTAAAATTAAACCCTTTAACATATACGGATATTTTTAAAATCTTAAAAAATGCTTTAGCAAATAAAGAAGGGCTTGGAAACTATAAAATAGATATTGAAGATAGTACTTTAGAAGCCATTGCAAAATTATCAGGTGGAGATGTAAGAACAGCATTAAATACACTAGAACTTGCAGTACTTACAACAGAAATGAATGGAGACGGAACAATAAAAATCACACAAGAAATTGCAGCAGAATGCATGGGTAAGAAAAAAACAATGTTTGATAAATCTGGAGATAGTCACTATGATAATATAAGTGCATTTATAAAATCAATGAGAGGTAGTGACCCAGATGCAACAGTTTTTTATCTAGCAAGAGCAATAGATGGAGGCGAAGATCCAGTATTTTTAGCAAGGAGAATTGTAATTGCAGCATCAGAAGATGTTGGACTAGCTAACCCCAATGCCTTAGTGGTTGCAACATCAGCAATGCAAGCAGCAGCAAATGTTGGTATGCCAGAAGCAAGAATAATACTTGCAGAAGCGGCATTATATGTAGCATTATCTAAAAAATCAAATTGTGCATATATGGCAATAGATAAAGCACTAGAAGATGTAAGAACAAAAGATACAGGAGAAATTCCAATGCATATTAGAAACGCACCAGCAGAAGGCATGAGTCAGTTTGGATATGGTGTAGGATACAAATATCCACATATTTACCCAGGACATGTAGTGGAGCAACAATACTTGCCAGACAAAATGCTTGGAACAAAATATTTTATAAAAGATGATACTGTAGAATAGTGAAAAAGTATTGTAATTAAAGTTTTTTTTTGATATAATACCGAATGAAAAGGAGGAGGTTAATGGTAACTTTTGAAGATGTGAAAAACAATCCGGAAGTGCAAGAATTAATTGTTGGGGCACAAAAACAATTAGATGCATTAGGATACACAGAGCATGCACACAGGCATGTAAGCATAGTTTCAAATAGAGCAGGAAAAATATTAGAAACTCTTGGCTATGATGAGCATAGAATAGAACTTGCTAAAATTGCAGGATATTTGCATGATATAGGAAATGGCGTAAACAGAGTAGATCATGCACATTCAGGTGCAATACTTGCTTACACAATTTTAAAAGACATGGGTATGGATATAAAAGACAGAATGGAAATAATGTCTGCAATAGGAAACCATGATGAAGCAACAGGAACAGCAGTTAGCGATATTTCAGCAGCATTAATTTTAGCAGATAAATCAGATGTGCATAGAGACAGAGTCGTAAATAAAAATCTAACTCGATTTGAAATACATGATAGAGTAAACTATGCAGTAACAGAAGCAAATCTAAAAATAAGTAAAGAAGAAAGAAAAGTAACATTAGACCTTACAATAGATACCAATATATGTCCAGTTTTAGACTATTTCGAAATATTTATGGAAAGAACAATGATGAGCAAATATGCAGCAAAATATTTACAAATATGGTTTGAACTAGTAATAAACGGTACCAAGTTATTATAATTTTGCAAAACAGAAAGGAATGAAGAAAAGTGAAAAAACACAAAAAAACATTAACAGTTGTTATAATTCTAATTGTAGCTCTACTTATGTTTGCATCATTTTTTGGAGTATACAAGAAAAACGAAAATGGAGAAAAAGTTAGTATTTTACCAAATTTAAAGTTAGGAATGGAATTTGGTAAAACAAGAGTAATTACTGCAAGTGTAAACAATAATGTAAACAAAGTTGTTTATGATGCAGAAGGAAATGTTGTAAAACAAGAAGAGGGTGTAGAATACACAGAAGAGAATGGATATAAAATTAAAGAAACACCAATAAATGCAGATTCTGTAAAAACAGTAGACAATTACAAAAGGGCAGAAAAAACAATTGAAAAAAGACTTAAAGGAAACAACATAACAGAATATGCAATAGATTTAGATGAAACTAATGGAACAATAAAACTAGAAATACCAGAAAACGACACAGCAGATGATATTGAGAGTTTAATTAAAAATTCAGGAACACTTCTATTATTAGATGGTGAAACATTTGAAACAGTTTTTGATAATAGCTATTTAAAAAAGGCAGATGTTGTATATAGCCAAGGAACAACAGAAACAGGAGTATTTTTACAACTGGAATTTAACGAAGAAGGAACAAAGAAACTTCAAGAATTAAATAACATTTATGTTGAAACAACAGAAGAACAAACAAAAGAAAATGGAGAAACAGAAAATGTTACAAAGTCAAAAAATGTTTGGGTAATACTAAATGATAAATTTTTAGGAGCAACAGTTCTACCAAACATAGTTTACAATGACAAAATAATGTTGACTTTTGGCTTATCAAACAATACAAGTGAAATACAAACAGCAGTAAAAGAGGCACAAAAAGAAGCTGTATTATTAAATTCAGGTGTAATGCCACTTTCATATGAGTATTCAAATGAAACAAGAGAAACAAATATTACTGAAAATAAACTTTTCGTTTATGAAATTGCTATAGGAATAGTTTTTGTAGTTGCATATATTTATTTAGTTGTTAAATTCAAGGCGAAAGGATTTATAGCAGTATATTTCCAAGTTGGTTATTTAGGAATATTATTATTAATTTTAAGATTAACTAGTGCAATAATTACAATAGAAGGACTTGCTGGAATAGTTATAGCAATGGTATTAGAATACATTTTCACATACATTGTTTTAAGAAACCTAAGCCAAAATACAGAAGGAATGTATAAAAAGGCAAACTTGGAGTTTTTCTTAAATACACTTCCAATATATGTTATTGCAATTGTGTTTACTTTTGCATCAAGAGTAAATATTAGTAGCTTTGGAATGTCTCTATTCTGGGGAATATTACTAATTTATGTATATAATTTTATATTTCCAAAGTATATTTTTGAAAACTTAAATGGGAGGTCAAAATGAAAACATTTAAAAAAATATTAATAATAGTATATGCAATAATAATAGCAGTTGGAATATTTATGTTAGTAAGAAGTGGCTTAAATTATTCTGAAAACTACACACAACATCTTTTACTAGAAACAACAAAACAATATACACTATATATTGGAATCTCAACAGCAATAATACTTATATACTTTGCAATAAGATATTATAAAAAAGGAGTTCTAAAGGTACTTCTAATATCAATACTAGGAATTGTTGGAACAATTATCTTTGTTCTTGCAATAATGGCAATACTAAGAATGCCAATATCAAGATTATTCTTTCCAATAATGCTTGGCTCTTATGTTGCAAGTATTGTAGCTATCTCTGCATATTTTGAAGAGAACACTTAAAATGTCACAAAATAAAAAATCCCTTAATATATTTATATTAGGGATTTTTTAGGAGATGATAAAAGTGTTTAAGAAAGTTTTAAAATCAATTTGTAGATATAGAGAAAATATTACAATTGATGAAATGATAGAAATAATAAAGAATAATGAAAACGTTGTTCTATTAGATGTAAGAAGTTCTCAAGAGTTTAAAGAAGGACACATCAGGCGGAAGCATTAACATACCAGTTTATGACCTATTAGGTCAAGCCACAAGAAAATTAAAAAAAGAAAGCATTATAATAGTATATTGTAGTGCAGGAATAAGAAGCAAAAGAGCAGTTCAAATTCTACGAAAATTAGGATATAGAAATTTATATAATATAGAAGGTGGAATAGAAAATTTATGAATGAAATTTTAGAAAAAGCAAAACAAAACATGTTATTAAAAGAAAAAGAACTATCACCATATGCATGTAAATCTGAACAAGGAATATGGTTAAAAGAAGATAAAGAGGATATAAGACCAATATTTTTTAGAGATATAGATAGAATAATTCACTCATCGGGATATGCAAGATATATAGACAAAACTCAAGTATATTCATTTATTCAAAATGACCATATAACAAGAAGAGTTTTACATGTACAACTTGTTTCAAAAATTGCAAGAACAATTGGAAGAAGCTTAAGACTAAACGAAGATTTAATCGAAGCAATGGCATTAGGACATGATATAGGTCATACACCATTTGGGCATAAGGGAGAAAGCCTACTAAATTCAATTTGTGAAAAAGAAAATATAGGTTACTTTTGCCATAATGCGCAAAGTGTAAAAATTCTGCAAGACATTGAAGGTTTAAATATTAGTATGCAAACATTAGATGGAATTTTAGCACATAATGGAGAAATTCTAAAAAATAAATATGAACACAATATAGAAAAATCAAGAGAAGAATTTGAAAGAGATTTGTATGGTGCATTCCACGAGAAAAATTACAGTAAAAAGATAATACCAATTACAATAGAAGGAAGTGTAGTAAGACTATCAGATGTTATAGGATATATTGGCAGAGATATAGAAGATGCAATAACGCTTGGAATTGTTGATAGAAACGAAATACCAGAATTTCCAAGAAAAATACTTGGAGATAATAACAGACAAATAGTAGATACATTAATAAAAGATGTAATAGTAAACAGCTTCGATAAGCCATATTTAAGCTTTTCACAAGAAGTTTTTGAAGCATTAATGAAACTACAAAACTGGAATTTTGAGAAAATATATAACTCAGAAAAGGCAAATGCAAACTATGATAAAATAGAAAAATGTTTTACAAGACTTTACTATTTCTACTTAGAAAAATTAAGCGAAGTAAACCCAAAAAAAGAAATAACTAAAAACACAATAACAGCATCAGAAAGAACATTGTATCATTTTGTAAATAAAATGATGGAAAAACCAGATGAAAATATAAAGAGAATAGTAGTTGATTATATAGCAGGACAAACAGACAAATTCTTTTTAAATGAGTGTGAATTATACTTGGAGTAAAATGTTACAAAAACATTACAGAAATATTACGGTTATAAAACAAATTGCGAAAAATATTGCAATTTGTTTTTTTATGTGATTTAATAAGATTAAAATAATATTAAAAAGGAGAATTCATAATGAGAAAAATAATGCCTTGTAAATTGTTAGCGAGTGTAGTCTTACTTGCTATATTACTAATCATACCAACTTTTGTAGATGCTTATAGTGGAGAGATTGATCCAAAGAATTATATTTCTTTGCCAGTGTATTTAAATAGTAAAGATGGAATAATTAATAGTACTATATATATTAGTAGTTCTGCGGGTAATTCTTATAATTTGTACTATAAAGTTATGGAATTGAAAGAAAGTGAATTTAATGAAATTAATATGAAAAAAAATGAATATGAAGAAACAGTTGCAAGTGCTCAAGATGAAGCTAACAAAATTGCAGCTGAAGAAAAATTGAAAGTTGATAAAGCTAAAGAAGAATGCGATGCTATAGAAAATGATTCAACAAAAACTGAAGAAGAAAAAGCAGAAGCAAGAAAAGCATACAATAAGGCAATAGATGAGTACAATGCAAAAGCTAAAGAACTTAATTCAATGCTAGATGAAAAAGATAAACAAGCAAAACAAAAATACTATAGCTATTTGCCATTTAGTGATGACAATTGGACTCAAACAACAGATAAAAAAATGAAAATTAACACTTCAGACTTTTCAGAAAAAGCACATTTTATATTATGGGCTAAATTGAGCAATTCAGAGGGAACATATTATGAATATCGTATGTATTCAATAGATGTACCTAAAAATGTTACTTTGAGCTTAGATAAAGCAACAGCTGAAATAAAAGTTGGGAATACATTACAATTAAAACCAACAACATCTTCAAATAAGAGCATAACGTGGACAAGTGATAACGAAAACATTGCAACTGTAGATAGTTCCGGATTAGTATCTGGAGTGGCAGAGGGGGTTGCAACAATAACTGCCGAAGTTGAAGGACAGAAGGCAACATGTGTGGTAACAGTAAAAAAATCAACAGAACAAAATGAAGAAGATTATGGACTAAAATGGACAGACTTTTCATCTGCACGTATTACGCTAGAAAGTAATGGGAAAATACGGGGCATTAGGTACAAGTTACCATATAATAGTAAAGGGAGTAAATCTATTAGGAAAGAGTGAAAATTTTGGCGATAGATATCAAATATTTGTGACTACAGACAAGAATTATACTCCAGAATTAGAAAGAGAAGAAGGATATAAAATAAATGACTGGAAGAGAGCAAATACAAACAAGGCACCTGATTTGTATGATGTAAACAAAGAATTAGGGTTATATGTTACTTGGGAGCTATATGAACAAGCAGGCGAAAAACTATATGTTTGGATAAGAGAAAAACAATTAAATAGTACTAATTTAAAATATGAGTATAAATATCAAGTGAAAGCAGTTGAGGTTAATAGATTACCACAAATGCCATTAGGAACAAGAATATCTGGATTTTTTACTTATGAAGAAACTGACTTAAGACTATGCGATTATTATGTACCAGGTAACAAGACAATTAAATATAAAATTGGAAAAATTACAGATAAGAGCATTTTGCGTTCAATAAAAAATGGAGAAAGTGGGTGTCTAAGTAAATTAATGGAGTATGCAAAAAATGCAAACAATGGTTATAGTGGAGCAGCAAAAACGGGGCAAACAGATGAAATAGTTAGTAAGCTAAACTTATCAGATGACGAATATTATTATGTGTATATGGAACTAGATACTGAAAATGGAAAATACTATCCTATTGAAGACGTTAGTTTGTGCCAAGCCCAATATCTTTCAACTATAAATAAGTGGTACTTATATAATTATTTAGACAAAGAGTTCGTTTGGAACTTAGGAGAGAAACCACAAGAAGACAACAACACTACAGTTGATAACACAATTTCAAAAAATGTAATTCCTAATACAGGAAAAACTTTAATTATTTCACTTCTTGCAATAGGAATTGCTACACTAGGAATTTTTGGATATAGGAAGATGAAAGAATATTATTTTATAAAATAGTATATTAAGAAATATGATTTAAAAAATTGAAAAAGGAGAATACAAATGAACGAGAAAAAAATAAGTTTAACAACAGCTATAGTGTTGCTCATAATGTTATTATTAACATTGATAATTGCTGGAGGAGCAATATATATTGTAAAAGATAAAAATGGAGATAACAATAAAAAAGTAAAAGAAGAAACTAAACAAAATTATGTAGAAAATAAGAAGCAAAATGAAAATAATACAGAAACAAGCAGAACGGATATAGACAAGAGTGTATCTGAATTAGTAACAGACGCAAAATTTGATTATAATACAGGAATAGATAGTTTTACATATAGATTAGAAGATTGGGAAACAAAACAAATAAAAACATATACATATAAGGCAAATAGTACAGAGATTGAAGGAGCAGACTTAAAAACATCAAAATTTCCACATGTAAATATAGACTCAGATTATGCAAGAAAAATAAATGCGGAAGTTGAAAACTTATTTGATGAATATTTTGAAGATTTCAAAACAGAAATAAAACTTATTAGAGATACGGAAGTAATAGATGATATAAGTGAAAGAACTAGCGCAAGATATCGCGGAGACTTTATACGCATAGAAAATAATATTGTATCATATTCAACATATAAAAATGGTAACGTATTATCAATTGTAATAAAAGAAGGTCCATTTGCACAAGTGGGTAATAAATATACAACATATAATATTGATTTAAACACAGGTAAAGAAATAAATTTTCTAGAAATATGTAATACACTAAAACTTGATTCAACCGAATTGTATAATAATGTATGTGAACAAATGGAAAAAGTGTTAAAAGAGGAATATACTGAATATTATGATTATCCAAATGATGAAAAAATAGTACAAGAATACAATGATTATGTGAAAGAGAATAAAGAAATAATTTCGAATAGTTTATTTGTTGTTTCAACAAAATTTTTTATAGATGATAGTGGTAAGCTAAATGTTATATGTAAGATTTCACATAATGCAGGAAAAGGCTCAATGGAGTGTATATTGCCTGTACAATAAAAAAATTAAAATATCGAAGGAGGAAAATTTTAGAGATGAATGAAAAGAAAATAAGCTTAACAACAGCTATATTGTTGTTTATAATATTTATTTTGATAATGGCAATTGTTGGAGGAATTGTCTATTTTGTAAACTATAAAGAGGAGAATGATAAAAAGGTAACAGGCAGGGAATATAACAATGTGATAAATAATGACAAACCGAATACAGATACAAATACAAGTTTAAATTTTAATATAAACGAAAATTTAATGAGTGAAAATAATACAAGTTCAAATCTTCATTTGGATTTTAATTTAACAGGTGAAAGTAATTACTTAAATAAAAGTGTATCTGAATTAGTAACAGATGCCAAATTAAGCTATAAGACAGGAATAGACAGTTTTACATATGGTTTGTATAATTGGTCAACACAAAAAGAAGACAAATATACATATGAAGCTAATAGCCTAAAAATAGGGGAAGCAGACCTAGAAACATCAAAATTTCCATATGTAAATATAGATTCAACTTATGGAAGAGAAATAAACAATGAAGTAGCGGAATTGATTAAAGAATATTTTGATTTGTATGTAGATTCAATAAAACTTATAAGGGATACAGAATCAATACAAGATATGAATGAAAAGAAACAAGCAAGATGGAATTTGAATGATGAAAGAATAGCAAATAATATTGTAAAATATAATGCATATAAAAATGACAATATTTTATCAATTGTAATTGTTGAGGGACCAATTACCAATATTGGATATAAATACAAAACATTTAATATAGATTTGAATACTGGTAAAAGGGTAAATCTTGAAGAAGCTTACAAAAAATTAGGGTATACCCAAAGCGAATTAGAAGAAGATCTTTTAAAAGAGGTTTCTGAATTAGTAAAAGAGAGATGTGAAGCTAATGACATATTAGACAAACATGAAGGGCTAATGTCTTATAATGAGAAGAGAGTTGTAAGTACAATAGAAAACGATAATGCTAGCTATTTTATTGATGAGAATAAGAATTTAAATATTGTAGTTATGACAAACCAACCTTGGGGAAAAGATAACCATGATATCTTATACACAGTAAAAAAATAAAAAAGTTTTAAATAACAAAAAATCAAATCGACAAAATGTAGAATTTTGTCGATTATTTTTTTCGCCAAAACTTCCCATTTTTCATCGAAGGAAAACCCAAAAAAAACTAGAATATATAAGGTATACAATTAAAATAGGAGGGATAATTTTGAAGGTTACATATAATGAAAAGGACAAGCTCTTGACATTAAAACTTACAGAAGAAATAGACCATCATTCTTCTGAAAAGATTAGAACAAGAGCTGATTTTGAGATACAAAAATATATACCAAAAACATTAGTAATAGATTTTACAAATGTTAATTTCATGGATAGTGCAGGAATTGGAATGGTATTAGGCAGATATAAGATGTCTAGCATGTTTGGAGGAAAGATGTTCATGAAAAATGTATCTCCAAGTGTGAAAAAAGTATTTGAAATGGCAGGAGTAACCAGAATAATACCAATAATTGAAGAACAAGGAGGAACAGAAATTGGAAAATGTATATGAAAATAAAATGAGTTTAGAATTCTTAAGCAAATCAGAAAATGAAGCATTTGCACGAATTACAGTAGCAAGTTTTGCCTCACAGTTAGACCCAAGTATAGAGGAAATTTCAGACATAAAAACAGCCGTATCAGAGGCAGTTACAAATTGCATAATTCATGGCTATGAAGAAAAAATAGGAACTATACATATTGAATGCAAATTATATCAAAAGACAATAGAAATAGTAATTATGGATAAAGGAAAAGGAATAGAAAATATTAGTCAGGCAAAAGAGCCTTTGTTTACAACAAAGCCAGAACTTGAAAGATCAGGCATGGGCTTTACAATTATGGAAAGCTTTATGGACGAGCTAAAAATAGAATCTGTAGTAGGAGTTGGTACAAAAATTACTATGAAAAAAGTAATTAAAGATGAGTAACGGAGGAATTATGTACGAGATAGAAACAGAAGATATTGTAAATGCACAAAATAAATCAGAAGAAGCAATGTCTAAACTTATTGAACAAAACAGTGGGCTAATTTGGAGCATAGTAAAAAGATTTTCTGGACGAGGACATGGCATAGAAGACTTATACCAAATAGGCTGTATTGGATTAATAAAGGCAATTCAAAGGTTTGATGTAAGCTATAATGTACGAATATCAACATATGCAGTACCATATATTATACGGAGAAATAAAACGATTTATAAGAGATGATGGACCAATAAAAGTAAGTAGAAGCATAAAAGAACTTGCAACAAAAATAAACGAAATTCAAAGACAAAACATAAATAAAACAGGAGAAGAACTAAAGGTAAATGAACTTGCAGCAAAACTTAATGTATCAAAAGAAGAAATTGTAGAAGCATTAGATGCAATAAGAAGACCAGAATCTATAGACGAAGAATTGTATGATGAAGCAGGAGGAGAAACCAGAATTTCAAAAATTAGTACAAATAAAGACGAAACAGGAACATTAGTAAATAAAATATGCGTTCATGAATTAATAGATGAATTAGATGAAAGAGAAAGAAAAATAATAATACTTAGATATTTTAAAGGAAAAACTCAAAGCGAAGTAGCTACAAGACTTGGTATGAGCCAAGTTCAAGTTTCAAGAATAGAAAAAAAGGTACTAACAAAGATGCGTCAAAAAATTGCTTGAAAGGGGAAAAACAATGCGAAAAGTTTTAATATATATTTTGGGTTTTGTTTTATTATGCTTTTTAATACCAATTATATTTACAAAAAGACCAGAAAAAGCAGTAGTAGCAATAAATGAAGCAAGCAAAGAAAGTGATAATAATCAAAATGAAAACAAAACAGATACAAAAACACCTACAATAGTAAAATTACTACATGCTGAAACAGGAGAAGTAGAAGAACTAGAAATGGATAAATACCTATATGGTGTAGTATCTGCAGAAATGCCAGCAAATTTTGAAAAAGAAGCTTTAAAGGCGCAAGCAATAGTTGCAAGAACATATACAGAATATAAAATATATAAGGGAAGCAAACACGAAAATGCAGATATTTGCGATGATTCAAAGTGTTGCCAAGCATGGATTTCTAAAGAAAAGCGTTTTGAAAAATGGAATGAAGTAGACCGAGAAAACAACTGGAACAAGATTACTTCAGCAGTAGATGAAACATCAGGCAAAATAATTACATATGATGGAGCTCCAATAAATGCATTTTTCCATTCAAATAGTGGTGGAACAACAGAAACTGTTGCAAATGTGTGGGGTGGAAGTAATTACCCATATTTGCAAAGTGTAGAAACATCTGGAGAAGATAGCTATACACAATATGCTTCAATAGTTACATTAACTAAAGAGGAAGTGCTTCAAAAAATGCAGGCAGAATATCCAGAAACAACCATAGACTGGACACAAGAAAAACCAATACAAATTACTGAATATAACGAAAGCGGAAGGGTAAAAACAATACAAATTGGAAATAAAAGTATTTCAGGAGTTGAAGCAAGAACAATATTTGGTTTAAAATCTGCAAAATTTAATGTGCAAGTTGGAGAAAGTGTTCAATTTGATGTTGTAGGCTATGGGCACGGTGTAGGGCTTAGCCAAACAGGTGCAGATGCAATGGCAAAAACAGGAGCTACCGCAGAACAAATAATAAATCACTATTATACAGGAGTAAAAATAGAAAATATTTGAATAAAGTAAAAAAATTGGTACATAATTAAACTAAAGAAAGGGAGGAATCCAAATGAGAAAGAAAACAAATAGTGGTTTTAAAAAAGTTTTAATGATATATGGAGGTGTGTTACTAGTATTAATAGCAACATGTGTTATTGTATATATTGTATATAACAATAAAATAAAAGAATCTGCAAAACAAAGCCTACTTGCCGCAGAAAAACTAACAGAACTTGTACCAAACACAGGAGCATTAGAAGAGGCAAGTACAGAAATTAGTAAAACAATAAATGAAGTTCTTGAAGAAACTGCATCTGAAATAAATCAAAATGACGAAGATGAAAATACACAAGAAAACAATCAAACTGAAAACGTTGAAGTTCAAGAGCCAGTAGTAGAACCTGAACCAGTAAAAGAATTAGAATTTGCATATCCTGTAAATGGAGAAATATCAAAGCCATTTTCAATAGATAATTTAATATTTTCAGAAACATTACAAGAATGGGTAGTACACAAAGGAATAGATATAAAAGCACCAAGAACAACAGTAGTAAAATCAGCAGAAGAAGGAACAGTAAAAGCAATAAAAAACGATCCAAGATATGGCTTAACAGTAATAATAGAACATAGAGATGGATATAAAACAATATATGCAAACCTACTTACAACAGAGTTTGTAAAAGAAGGCGAAAACGTGAGCAAAGGGCAGAGCTTAGGAACAGTAGGAAACTCAGCATCATTTGAAATAGCAGATGAACCACACCTACATTTTGAAATGACCAAAGATGACGAAACAGTGGACCCAAAGATATATTTAAAGTAAAAAGCAAGACATGGGAGAAAACGCCCCATGTCTTAGTTTTTTCATGAAAAATGTTTATTTTATTCCAATTTTGTGGTAAAATAGTAAAGTACGATATATTTTAAATGTAAAAAGGAGGATGTATGTTAGAACTTAAAAATATATGTTTCGAAAGAGATAATAAAAAAATCTTAAAAAATATAAATTTAAAACTTGAAAATGACAAGTTTTATGTAATTACAGGACCAAATGGTTCAGGTAAGTCTACTTTGGCAAAAATAATCATGGGCATTAATAAACAAGATAGTGGACAAGTTATTTTAGATGGAAAGGATATAAGCAATTTACCTATTAACGAAAGAGCAAATATTGGAATTGGCTTTGCATTTCAACAACCAGTTAAATTTAAAGGAATTACAGTATATGATTTAATTAAACTATCAGCTGGTAAAGATATAACCAAAAAAGAGGCTTGCGATATTTTATCTAAAGTTGGTTTATGTGCTAAAGAATATGTAGATAGAGAAATTAATAGTTCACTTTCAGGAGGAGAGCTAAAAAGAATAGAAATTGCAACAGTTGCAGTTCGAAATTCAAAACTAACAATATTTGATGAACCAGAAGCGGGAATAGACTTATGGAGCTTTAATAACTTAATAAAAATCTTTGAAGATATGAGAGAAAAAACAAAAGGCACAACATTAATTATATCTCATCAAGAAAGAATATTAGATATTGCAGATAAAGTAATTTTATTAAACAACGGAGAAATTGAAAAAATTGGAGAATCAAAAGATTTAATGAAAAATATAATACCAAAAACAAATTGCTGCAAGTTAGGAGGAGATGCCTAATGGAAAATGTTGATAAAGAATTATTAAAAGAAATATCTGATATAGATGGAGAAATTAAAGGAGCCTACAATATTAGAAAAAACGGCAAAGGAATAGAAAGAAAAGTAACAGAAAACGTAAATATTGTAACAAAGCAAGATAAGCCAGGAATAGATATATTTGTTAAAGAAAACACAAAATTTGAATTTGTTCATATTCCAGTAATCATAACAGAAAGTGGTTTAAATGATGTAGTATATAACGACTTCTATATTGGAAAAAATGCAAATGTAGTAATAATTGCAGGTTGTGGAATACACAACGACCACCACAAAGACTCTCAACATGATGGAATTCATAGATTTTTCTTAGAAGAAGGTGCAAAAGTAAAATACATTGAAAAACACTATGGAGAAGGTTCAGGAGATGGAAAAAGAATTCTAAACCCAGTAACAGAAGTATACCTAAAAGAAGGTAGCAACATGGAAATGGAGACAGTTCAAATAAAAGGTGTAGACTCTACTATAAGAACTACAAAAGGAGTTTTAGAGAATAATACAAGTTTGGTAATACTAGAAAAAATAATGACACATGGAAATCAAACAGCAAAAACATCTTTTAATGTAGAGCTAAATGGAGAAAACTCAAGCACAAAAGTAACATCAAGGTCTGTTGCAACAGAAAATTCAGTACAACAATTTGAATCACATGTAGAAGGAAATTCAAAATGTTTTGGACATGTAGAGTGTGATGCAATAATAAAGGATAGTGCAAAAGTAATTGCAATTCCATCAATAATTGCAAATAATGTAGAAGCAAACTTAGTGCATGAAGCAACAATAGGCAAAATTGCAGGAGAACAATTAATGAAACTTATGACACTTGGACTAGACGAAAAACAAGCAGAACAAGAAATAATAAATGGATTTTTGAAATAATTTCCTTTTACCTCTTGTTTTTTCATAAAATTTGTGTTAAACTAAATGATAGTGAGTTTTAATAACAGTTTTAGGAGGTGCTATAACAATGGCAAAATGTGATATATGCGACAAATCAGTTAATTATGGAAATAAATTAAGTATAACACGTTCACATATAAGTAAAAGAACATCAAGAACATTTAAACCAAATATTAGAACAGTAAAAGCAATGGTAGATGGACAACCAAAAAAAATCAATGTTTGTACAAAATGTTTACGTTCAGGAAAAGTTACAAAGGCTTAATTACAAAAAATAGAGCAAGTTTTAACTTGCTCTTGTTTTGTATATGTAATTTAAAATTACATTATTCTAAAGAGTTTAGTTCAGAAAATTTTTATTTATCTTTTACACCAAAAATAAGCTTAACAAAACCCCTTAAAAACTTAGGAACTTTTTTTACAACAATAGTCATATTTTTAACACACTCCTTTTAATAATATCAGCAGCAAAGCCAAGAGATACCAAGGCATACAACCACAGCACCTATAAGAAATAACCAACCAGTAAAAGGAAGTAATATCACGAGTAGAATTCCTAAACCTAATCCAATTAAACAAACAGCTAAAGTTTTCTTAAAAATTCTCATAACATTCCTCCCAGATATAATATAATATTAAATTTTATGTAAAATTGTGAAAGAAGGTGTAAATGCTAATAGACCTAATATATCCACCAGTATGTGGCATATGCGATAGAATTTGTAAAAAACATTTATGTAAAGAATGTGAAATAGATTTAAAAAAATACGAAATAAATGAAATAGAAAATGCTAAAGGCGATGAAAGCAAATACTATGATTATCAAGTAAAAACCTTTAAGTACAAGGGAAAAGTTAGAAGTAAAATAATAGATTATAAATTTAATGAGAAGTCTTATATGTGCCATACCTTTCAAAAAATGATAACAAAAAATGAAAAAATATACAGTTTTTTGAAAAAGTATGATATAATATTATACGTTCCTATGTTCAAAAAACAGGAATATAAAAGAGGATATAACCAAACCTATTTAATAGCTAAAGAAATAGGAAAAACTTTAGGAATACCAATAGAGAAAAACAATTTAACAAAAATAAAAGATACAAAAAAGCAAAGTACACTAACCAAAGAAGAAAGAAAAACAAATGTAAAAAATGCATTTGTAATTGAAAAACCGGAAAGAATAGTAAATAAAAAAGTTATATTATTTGATGATATTTTTACAACAGGAAATACAGTAAATGAGTGTAGCAAAGTTATAAAAATGGCAGGAGCCAAAGAGGTTGCAATACTTACCATTGCTGTAGATTAAACAAAGGAGGTAATAATGGAAGACTTAGTTGAAAGCATTTTAGATTATGTAAGGTCAGATTATACAGATTATGCCATAATGATAAATGGAGAATGGGGTAGTCGGAAAGACCTATTTTTGGAATAATAAAATAAAGCCAAAAATTGATGGAATGCAATATAACGGAAAAAGGTTTACAAGTATTTACATGTCTTTATATGGTATATCAAACCTTGAGGAAATAAGCAAAAAAATATTCATTGAAACAACACAGTTAATGGATAAAAATGTAAAGAAACACATAGAAACAACAGGAAAATACTCAATTCCCGAATATGCAAAAACAGGTTTGAATATGGCAAACTCATTTGGTGCAAATACAAATGAAAAAATTAATTATGAAAAATTCTTTGCAACAGATGATAAAGTATTGTGCTTCGATGACCTAGAAAGAGCTAATGTAGACGTTATAGATATTCTAGGTTACATTAACAACTTTGTTGAACATGACCACATAAAAACAATAATTATATGTAACGAAAAAGAACTTTCAACAAAACTTAAAAATTCAAACCTTGAAATGAAAACATTTATTGCAACATATCTTTTAGACAAACAAGGGGAATTAGCAAAAGATGATGGCAAACCAATGGTTGAAAGAATACAAGAAAAAATAGAATATGTATTTGATAAAGCAAATGACTATGAAAGAATAAAAGAAAAACTAATAGGCGAAACATTCGAATACAGACCAGAATTCAACTATATAATAAATGGAATTTTAATGAGGTACGAAAACGACAAAGACCTTATAAGATTTTTAAGAGAAAACACGCCATATATAATAAATACATTTAACAAAAGTGGAACGAGAAACCTTAGGATACTAAAGCATTCATTAAATGACTTTAAAAAGATTTATGAAATGGTAAACAAATATTATCCAAACACAAATTATAGAGTTTTGCAAACAATGCTTATATTTACAATAGCAATTTCATTTGAAATTAAAGCAGGTAAAATTACAAAAGATAAATTTGTGTATATACAAAATAACGAGGAATACAAAGCAACAGTAGTATCTTCAAAAGTATTTATGGATAATAGGCAGTTCTACATTAAAGAATTTGATAATAACTATTACTATAACTTTAAGGCAGAATATAGATTTTTCAAATTTATTGAAATGTATGTTAGAACAAGAATTTTTGATACAAGACGTTTTAAAGAAGATATGGAAGACATTATAAATACAGTAGATACAGAGAAATTACCAGGATACAAACGTCTACTCACAGAAGAATTCTGGAAGATTTCAGATGATCAATTTCCAGGTGTAATTGAAAATGTAATGTCTGATGTTAAGCAAGGAAAGTTAAGTTTAATAGACACAACTAAGTTATTTATATACTTCACGTACTTCGTACAAAGAGGACTAATCAACTATAGTATGTCTACAATAAAAACATTATTTTTCAATGGTATGAACCTAGCATCTTTAAACTCTGTGTATGTAGAAAACGCAGAACAAGAACTAAATAGCTTGGCTTTGGGCGAAAAAAACTTAGACATAGATGATATTCTAGCACATTTTTATGTTTTAAATAATACATTAAAAGATAAAATGTATACAGAAAAAGCAAATGAAGTATTTAAATATATACCAATGAAAATGGAAATATTCTATGAAAAATTTGATGAAGAATGCATGGAAATACCAATATTAAAATACTATGATCCACATCAACTATTCCAAAGAATATCTTGTGCAAGTAATGAAGATATAATGGGAATAAAAGAAAAACTGCTAGAAAGAGCAAGAAAACACAAAGGTAAATTACAACCAGAATTGAAAAACATAAAGAAGCTAAGAGAAATAGTAGAGCAATATCTAAAAGGCAAAGAAATAACAATTAAAACAGTAATGCTTGTGGAATTACAAAAGGATTTAGATACAATTATAGAAATAATGGGAAATGAAGAACATTAAAAGCTTAGATTGGAAAGGAAGATTAAAAATGGAAGAATTAAAACTAAAATACTATTTTGAACATATGGATGAATTCAGTGAAAAGGAAATTTTTGAAGACTGCGAATATGTGTGGGAACCACTAAACAAAACAAAAGAATACTTAAACAAAAAAATAGTAGAACCAAATATTAAAGAAAATAAAGCCGAGGTTGGAGAATTTGTTTCAATCTCAGGTAATTACTCAATTGGAGAAGGTACAAAAATTGGTGCAAATGTTACAATAATAGGACCAGTAATAATAGGCAAAAATGTTGAAATACAAGCAGGAGCTTTAATTAGACCGAACACAATTATTGGAGATAATTGCGTAGTTGGGCATGGCTCAGAAATTAAACATGCAATATTACAAAATAAATCAAAAGTAGCAAGCTTAGATTTTGTTGGGGATAGCATACTTGGAAAATCAACAAGAATTGGAAGTGGATGCATACTTGCAAATAGAAGATTTGACCAAAAAAATATAGAAATAAAGATTGATGGAAAAAAATATGATACAGGAACAGATTTCTTTGGTGCAATCGTTGGAGATAGTTCTAGATTTGGAGCAAATTCAACAAGTTTACCAGGAACATGTGTTGGACCATATACATGGATTTTACCAATGGTGCAAGTAAGAAATTTTGTACCAGCAGAAAAAAGAATTTTCCCAAAAGCAGAATATTGGGTTCAAGATAACCCAAGAACAGAACTAAAATAATTAGGAGTTTTTATGAAGAAAAAATGGCAATATTATGAACAAGATAAAGACATTGTAAACAAAATAGCAGAAGAACATGGTATATCTACACTTCTTGCCAAAATTTTAGTAAATAGAGGAATTGTAGATAGCAAGCAAATAAAAGTATTCTTAGAGCCACAACGACATGACTTCCATAACCCTTTTGACATGTTAGACATGGAAATGGCAGTAAATAGAATTATAGAAGCAATAAACAATAAAGAAAAAACTATAATATATGGAGATTATGATGTTGATGGAATAACAAGTATCACAGTTCTAAAAAAGTTCTTAAATGAAAGAGGGCTAGACGTAGATTACTACATACCAAACAGATTAGAAGAAGGTTATGGCTTAAATAAAGAAGCAATTGAAGAAATTGCAAAAAAAGGCTATAAACTTATGATAACTGTAGATTGTGGAATATCAGGAGTAGAAGAAGTTGAACTTGCAAACAGCTTAGGAATAGAAACAATAATAACAGACCACCATGAACAACTAGATGTATTACCAAATGCTTATGCAATTATAAACCCAAAACGTAGAGATAACACATATCCATTTAGAGGGCTAGCTGGTGTAGGTGTTGTGTTTAAAGTAATACAAGCAATATCAATGAAACTTAACCTTGATGAAAAGGAATATTTGAAATACCTAGACATAGTATGTATAGGAACAATTTCAGATATAGTTCCACTAGTTGATGAAAATAGAGTAATTGCAAAACTAGGCTTAATGCTTGTAAAATGCACAAAAAATGTTGGGCTAAAAGAATTAATAGAAGAATCTGGATACAAAACAATAGATTCTGGAATGGTTTCATTTGGAATTGCACCAAGAATTAATGCATGTGGAAGAATGGGAAAACAAGAGGAAGCATTAGAATTATTCTTAACAGATAACCCAGAGAAAGCAAAAACAATAACTAAAAGATTAAACGAATACAATATACAAAGGCAAGAAACGGAAAAGCAAATTTTTGAGCAGGCAATTTCAGAACTTGAAAAAGAAAACTTAGAAGAAAAGAGTAGTATAGTACTTGCTGGAGAAAACTGGCATCATGGAGTAATTGGAATTGTTGCTTCAAGAATTACAGAAAAGTTTTTCAAACCAACAATACTAATATGCATTGAAGATGATATAGGAAAAGGCTCAGGCAGAAGTGTTCCAGGGTTTGACTTACATGAAGCTTTAGCTCAAAGTTCAAAATATTTAGAAAAATATGGTGGACATGAGATGGCTGTTGGTTTATCTTTAAAAAAAGAAAATATACAAGAATTTAAAAATCACTTTGAAGAATATGCAAAATCAAAAGGCGTTAAGGATATAGTTCCAATTATTAATGTAGACTCAGAAATAACCAAAAAAGATATAAATAAAGCCACAGTGGAACAAATAAAACTATTAGAACCTTTTGGTGAGCAAAACAAACAACCATTATTGATATATAAAAATTTGAAAATAGCATCAATAAGGGCATTATCAGAAGGTAAACACTTAAAACTAATGCTAAAAGATGAAAATGAAATAATAAATGCAATAGGTTTCAACCTAGGAGAACTTTCAGAAGAATACTTAATAGGAGATAAAGTTGATGTGGTTGGAACACTAGAAATAAACGCATATAATGGACAAGAACAAATACAAATAAACTTAAAAGATATAATGAAATCAATTTAGAACAAATAGAAAGGATAAGTAGCATGGAAAGCACAAACAAAACAATTGGTGATGTAATAAAAAGAATGAAAATGAATAAGAGAAAATTTAATAATGCTTTAATATTAAAGGCGTATAATTTCGCAGAAGAACATCACCGTGGGCAAAAAAGAATGTCTGGAGAAGACTACATAATACATCCTGTGGCAGTTGCCTATATTCTAGCAGACCTACAAATGGATGATGCAACAATTTGTGCAGCACTATTACATGATGTTGTTGAAGATACAGATGTAACAAGTGAAGACATAACAAAAATCTTTGGCGAAGAAATATCTGAAATGGTTGCAGGTGTTACAAAACTTGGAAAAATAAAATATGTAACAATAGAAGAACAACAAGTAGAAAATTACAGAAAAATGTTCCTAGCAATGGGAAAAGATATAAGAGTAATACTTATAAAACTAGCAGATAGACTTCACAACATGAGAACACTTTCAAGTTTAAAAAGAGATAGACAAATAGCTAATGCCAAAGAAACAATGGAGCTATATGCACCACTTGCAAATAGGCTTGGTATATATTCTTTAAAATGGGAACTAGAAGACTTAGCTTTTAGATATTTATACCCAGAAGAATATAGAGAACTTGTATTAAGCATTGAAAAGAAAAGAGAAGAAAGACTAGAATTTATAGACAAAATAAGAGATGAAATTCAAGCAGCTCTAAAGAAAGAAAAAATTATTGCAGAAGTTACAGGCAGGGCAAAACACTTATATAGTATTTATAGAAAAATGCAAAGAGACAACATAACAATAGACCAAGTGTATGACTTATTTGCACTAAGAATAATAGTAAACTCAGTAAAAGACTGTTATGCAGCATTAGGAGTTGTGCACGATTTATACACACCAATGCCAGGAAGATTTAAAGATTATATAGCAGTACCAAAACCAAACATGTACCAATCAATACATAATACTCTAATTGGTCCCAAAGGAACACCTTTTGAAATACAAGTTCGTACATGGGATATGCATAGGGTAGCAGAATATGGTATCGCAGCCCATTGGGCATATAAAGAGGCAAATAAATTTAAAAAATCAAATGTAGTAGTTGAAGAAGATAAACTTGCTTGGCTTAGAGAAACACTAGAATGGCAAAAGGATATGCAAGATCCAACAGAATTCTTAAGAACTTTAAAAACAGAACTATTTGAAGATGAAGTTTATGTATTTACACCAAAGGGAGAAATAAAAACACTTCCAAGAAATTCAACACCTATAGATTTTGCATATAGTATACATGCAGAAGTAGGACATAAAATGATAGGGTGCAAAATCAACAGTAAAATGATGCCAATAATTACAAAATTAAAAAGTGGTGACATAGTAGAAATTCTAACATCAGAAACAGCAAAAGGACCAAGTAGAGATTGGCTTAAAATTGTAAAAAGCTCAAGTGCTAAAACTAAGATACAACAATGGTTTAAGAAAACAGAAAGAGAAGATAACATAGAAAAAGGAAAAGACATATTAGACAAAGAAATAAAGAAAATTGGTATGTCACATAGCGACTTATTTAAACCAGAATGGATACAAGTAGTACTAAACAGATACAATTACAACACAGTAGAAGATATGTATGCAAGTATTGGCTTTGGTGGAATATCACCAAATAAAATAATAACAAGATTACTAGAAGAATACAAAAAAGAACATGAAGAAGATGTTATTGAAGAAAAAATACAAGAACTTGTAACAGAAAAACCAAGAAAAACAAAATCACCAAAATCTGGTGTAATTGTAAAAGGAGTAGACAACTGCTTAGTAAAATTCTCTAAATGCTGTAATCCAGTACCAGGAGACGACATTATAGGATACATAACAAAAGGTAGAGGTGTTTCAATACATAGAAAGGATTGCCCAAACTTAAAAGATTTATTATCAGAGGAGGAGAGAATTATAGAAGTAGAATGGTTTGACCAAACAGAAAAGGCCGAATATAATGTAGATATACAAATACTTGCAAATGATAGAACAGGTTTACTTTCAGATGTTGTAAGGGAAATTACAAATCAAAAAATAAACATAATGGGAGTAAACACAAGAACAAGTAAAGATAGAATTGCAACAATAGATGCAACACTTGAGGTTCAAGACATTGGACAATTAAATCAAGTACTAAAACAAATAAGAAAAGTAGATAGCGTATATGACGTAACACGTAAAAATTAAAAAGGGGAGATATTTATGGCAAAAACATTAGCAAAAACATTACCAGGTTTTATGGAACTATTACCAAAAGACCAAATACTATTTAACCAAATGAAAGAAACAATACAAAAAACATATGAAAAATTTGGTTTTCTACCACTAGATACACCAGTAATAGAAAGCACAGAAGTTCTTCTTGCAAAAGCAGGTGGAGAAACAGAAAAACAACTATATTCATTTAAAAAGGGAGACAGCGAACTAACATTAAGGTTTGACTTAACAGTGCCACTTGCAAAATATGTTGCACTATACTCAAACGAACTAAGCTTTCCTTTTAGAAGATATCAAATAGGAAAAGTATATAGAGGAGAACGTGCACAAAAAGGTAGATACAGAGAATTTTATCAATGCGATATAGATGTTATAGGAGATGGAGAAGTAAACATTATAAATGATGCAGAAATTCCAAGCATAATGTATGAAGTATTTAAAAACTTAGGGTTAGATAACTTTACTATAAGAATGAATAACAGAAAAATTCTAAACGGATTATTTGAAAATGTAAATGCAAAAGAAATATCTGTTGATGTAATGAGAATAATAGACAAAATAGAAAAAATAGGAGAAGAAAAAGTAAGAGCAGAACTTAGAGACCTTCAAATGCCAGAACAGAGTATTGAAAAGATAATGCAGTTTATTGGAATTCAAGGAACAACAGATGAAAAATTACAAAAACTAGAAAATTTAAACATTGAAAATGATACATATAAAGAAGGCTTATATGAATTAAAAGAGGTTATTAAATATATTAGATTATTCAATGTTCCAGAAGAATATTTTACAGTAGATGTAAGTATAGCAAGAGGCTTAGACTATTATACAGGAACAGTTTATGAAACATTTTTAAATGATTATAAATCAATAGGAAGTATATGCTCAGGAGGAAGATACAGCAATTTAAGTGAATACTATACAGATAAGAAAATGCCAGGTGTAGGAATGTCTATAGGTCTTACAAGATTATTCTATGTTTTAAATGAAATAGGACTAATAAAAACAGAGAAAAAATCTATATCAGATGTATTAATCCTATCAATGGTAGACGACCTAAAGCCAGCAATAGAAACTGCAAATAAACTAAGAGGAGCTAGGGTAAATTGCGAAATATATTTTGATAATAAGAAAATAAAAACTAAATTCAAATATGCAGATAAATTACAAATACCATATGTAATTGTAATTGGAGAAGATGAAATTAAAGCAGAAGAAGTTACTCTAAAGAACATGCAAACAGGTAAGCAAGAAAGAATGAAACTAGAAAAAGTAATAGAAAAACTTTGCAAATAAGGAAAGGAAGATATAAAAAATGGAAAGAAAAAGAGGATTTGAAATAGCAAAAGGATTTGAAAAGTGGAATATTAATTTACCAGTAAGAAAAACAAAATGTTCAGCAGGATACGATATAGAAGCTGCTGAAGATACAGTTATACCAAGCTTTAAAAAAGGTATGAAACCAACACTTGTAAAAACAGGCTTAAAAGCATACATGGGAGAAGATGAAGTATTAATACTTGCAAATAGAAGCTCAAACCCAGGCAAAAAAGGACTAATCCTTTCAAATAGTATTGGAGTAATAGATAGTGACTACTATGAAAATCCAGATAATGATGGGCATATAATGTTTGCATTTTATAATATTAAAGATGAAGATATAGAAATAAAAAAAGGAGACGCAATAGGACAAGCAATATTCCAAAAATTTCTAGTAACAGATGATGACATTGCAACAGGCGAAAGAAAAGGTGGCTTTGGTTCAACAAGTAAATAAATTTTATGAAACATATTGAAAATATTATAAATATGTAATAAAATTTATTCAAATGTAAAAGGAGTGAAAAACATATGAAAAAAGAACGTGGTGCAATAACTTTAATAACACTTGTTACAATATTATTTATGCTTGCTTTTCTAGTAAGTACATTTACAATAATTATGAATAGAAGACAATCACAAGCAGAAATAAAAAGAGAAACCAAAGAAATATATGAAAGTGATGTTGAGAATGCTGAGCAAGTATATAAAAGTTATTTTGCAGGAGAAAACGAAATAATACCAATTTTAAATACAGACAATTTATTAAAAGTATGCAAAATTATACAAGAAGATACAGATGGATATATATTTGCAAAAGACAAAATATATAAATGCACTGCAAGTTCAAACTATAAACTTGAAGCAAATTTAGTTTTAAATGATGCAGACTATATAGATAAATATCCAGAATTATTTGGAGAAAAAAGTTGGATAGAGACAACAGAAACTGAAGTAACAAAAACTTTAACAAATCAAGTAACAAACTTTGGAACAGTAGGTTCTAGTACATATGAAGCACCAGCAACAGGAACATATACACTTCAAGTATGGGGAGCACAAGGCGGTTCATATAGTACAACATATTATGGTGGAAAAGGTGGATACTCTATCGGAACAATAAGCCTATCTCAAGGTGATAAACTAACTGTAAATGTTGGAGGACAAGGAACTTCTGTAACATCTGCCAAAATTGGTGGAACAGGTGGAAGCAATGGAGGCCGGAAGAGGCGGAAATGGTTCAGACTCATCAAAGGGTATAGCAGGATCTGGTGGAGGAGGAGCGACTGATATAAGAATTCGGAGGCACTGCTTTAGGCTATAGAGTAATTGTTGCTGGTGGAGGCGGCGGCGCAGGAGGACCTGGTTGTAATGGGGGTTCTTCGCTTTCTGCAAATACGTCAGCAATTGGTGGCTTAGGTGGAGGAACTAGTGGTGGCACTGGAAAAGATTCAGGACAAGCAAATTATGGCGGAAAAGGTGGAAGGGGTGGCTCAGCTGCTTCAGGAGGAGCAGGTGGAGCCGTTTCAACCAAAACCACTACACAGTCAGATAATACTTATTATGCTGGAGGTGGCCGGAGGTGGTCGGTGGCGGTTGGTATGGCCGGTGGCCGGAGGTGGTCGGAGGTTCTTTAACAGGATCAACTCAAAGAGGAACTGCAGGTTCTGCAGGAAGTCTTGGAACAGGAGGAACAGGAGGAGCTTCATATTCACAAGGTGCAAGGGCTTATTATGGATCTGGTCGGTGGTGCCCGGAGGCGGTGGTTCAGGCTTTGTATGTACAGCAACATCAAGACCAAGTAGTGGCTACTATGTAGATTCAAAGTATAATTTAAGCAATGCAACAACATATGCGGGATCTTCATCATTTACATCAACATCAGGAGGCACAGAGACAGGACACTCTGGAAATGGTTATGCAAAAATAACACTAGTTTCAGGAACAGCAACTGAGACAGTTCAAACCACTACAACTGTAACAGGAATTAGATGGAATGGAATATTAAGAACTGCAAACTTTGACTATGGAGAAAAATATATTAAAGAAACAGACTTAAAAAATAATGTGTTAAAACATAATGGAATTAACACAGTTACTTATATAGAAGGAACAGGCACTCAATGGATTGATACAGGAATTCAGCCAGATACAAACACTAGATTTGAGATGGAATTTGCATTAACTAATACTACTGAAACAAGAGCAATAATGGGAGCTAGAGTAGCAGTTAGTCAAGTTTCAATGGATTTATTCTTTGTAAATGGAGATTTAAGATGGGATTATAACAAAAGCAAAACTTCTAGTAGCCTTACTTATACCGCAGGAAATATAATTCACGTTGAAAAAGGAATAGGAAAAATAGATATAACTTCAAATTCAAAAACAAAAACGATTACAAGCTCTGATACAATTAGTGTTGCAAAAAATATTTACCTATTTAATATTTCTCAAGGAGGAACAGCAGAAAACAGATTTGGAAAATTCAAATTGTATTACTGCAAGATATGGCAAGGGGATACACTAGTTAGAGATTTTGTACCAGTGCTAGACACAGAGGGAAAAGCTTGCTTATACGATAATGTAAGTAAAGAATATTTCTATAACTCAGGTTCAGGAGAGTTTAGTTATCAATAAAAATAAAAGCCAATTTCAAAATATAAAATGAAATTGGCTTTTAACATTTTAAAATAAATAGGAACTATTTATTTAACATTTGACTTTCAGCTTTTTGAATCATTTTCTTAACCATGTTACCACCGATTCTACCAGCATCTTTTGCAGATATATCACCATTATAACCATTCTTTAAGTTAACACCTACTTCTGTAGCAACTTCATATTTGAATTGATTTAAAGAATCTTTAGCTTCTGGAACTAATGTTCTGTTTGAATTTGTGTTTGCCATTTCTTTTCACCTCCTAGGATTTTAAAAAAAATTGTTAAAGCAATTTCATGCTTTTCAACATTTATGATGTGCAAAATATTAAAAAATAAACTAGTAATTTTTTGAAAAATTGGATAAAAATTATTTTAAAAATAAATATTACAAAAATATTACATAAATATTAAAAATATATGACAAAATTTAAAAGTTATTGTATTTTAATGCTTTTTGTTGTAGAATTATAATAAATAAAATAGAAATTAGGAGGAATAATTATGCCATCAAATCCAATGCAAAGAAAAGTAAGAAATTCATTTTTATTAGGAGTTTTAGTAATGCTAGTAATAGCAATTTTAATAGGAGCAATTGTATACCTTGTTGTAATAAAACCAAAGGCAGACAAGGAAAAAGCAGATGCAACTCAGTATGACTATGTTTATAGACTAAAATCAGGAAAAAGTGTAAATTCTGGAGAAGAAATAACAGGTTCAATGGTTGAAGCAGTTGAGATACCTGTAACTACAAATAATACAGACTTTATTAGAGCAAAACGTACAGATCAAACAGGCAAATTAGTCGATGTTGCTTTCACATCTGGATATAAAAGTAAAGTTGCGTTAAAAGAAGGAACAATTTTAACAAAGAGTATGTTAATGTCTACAGAGGATGAGGATATAGAAAACTCTTTAAGATATATGGAATATAATATGATAACAATGCCAACAACACTAGAAGAAGGGGATTATATAGATATAAGACTAAGATTGCCAAACTCACAAGATTTAATTGTAATATCAAAAAAATCTATAGTAAGTATATACAATCAAACTGTGGGATTTAACTTAACAGAAGATGAGATACTACTATTAAACAGTGCTATTGTAGAATCATATAAGATGACATCTTCAGAATTATATTTAGCAAAATATGTAGAACCAGGAATGCAAGAGAAATCTGTATATACATATAGCCCATCAGAGGAAGTTGTAAATTTAATACAATCAAATCCTAACATTGTAGCAACAGCAAGAGAAAGTATTGCAAACAAATACCTAAACTCAGGAAATATAAGAAATCCAATTAATAGCGCATTGTCTCAATATGCAGAAGATGCTAAATTCAATGTTGAGTCAGGAATGCAACAACAGATTACAAATGCAAAACAAGCAAGAGAAAGTTATTTGTCAGGATTAGAATAAAAAATGTAACTTAGGGAGGAAACAACTTGAAAAAGATAGGTTTTATAGGAGCATATGATAAAACAGATTTGCTTATATATATTGCCAAATTACTTGTTGAAAATGATGTAAAAGTTTTAATCGTAGATGCAACTACTTTGCAAAAAACAAGGTACACAGTACCTTGTATTATGCCCAGTAGAAAATACATAACAACATATGAAGACATGGATATTGCAATAGGCTTTGAAAATCTCCAAGAAATAATGAACTATGCTGGAACACAAGAGTTTAACTATGATATTATGCTGTTAGATATAGACAACAGGGAAGCTTTTGAAAATTTTGAAATGTATACTTCTGATAAGAATTATTTTGTGACCGCATTTGATAATTATTCAATAAAAAAAGGTTTGGAAACTGTTGGGCAATCTGAAGAAAAAATGCTAATGACTAAAATTTTATTTTCAAAGAACATGGACAGAGATGAAGACGAATATCTAAATTTTTTATCTTTCTATTATGCGGTAAAATGGAGTAAGGAAAAAATCTACTTCCCATTTGAAGCAGGAGATAGTTCTGTTATAGTGCAAAATCAAAGAAATGCGAGAATTAGCTTTAAAGAATTATCAATGCAATATAAAGAAGGTATTTTAGAAATTATATCTCAAATTGCACCAGAAATAAGACTTGGTGATGTGAAAAAAATGCTAAAAAACATATAAACTAACGGTTTTGTTAGGCAAGGGAGGAAAAATGTCAGTAATCGCTTTTTATGGAAATGATAAAATAGAAACAGCTCAAACTGCATCTATGGCAGGAATATCAACATATCTGTCAATAGAAGAAAATTATAAGATTTTATTAATAAATACTAAATATAATGATACTGGACTTCAAGATTGCTTTTGGGCACAAGCGGGAAATGAAAAACCACGAACAGACTTAGACACAGGAATAACAGGCGTAATAAAAGCAATTGCAAGTAACAAAACAACACCTGAAATAATAACTAATTATACTAAAACTGTTTTTAAGGACAGATTGGAGATATTAACAGATAATAATATCCCAAGGGATACCTATGAAAAACAAAAGGAATACATGAAAGGTATTATCAGAATGGCAAATAAATATTATAACTTGGTGTTTGTGGATATAGAAGGAAGTTTAGAAGACCCATATGTGCAAGAAATATTGCAAGAGAGCAATTTAATTGTGGCAAACACAACACAAAGAATGAAAGCATTAAAAGAATTTTTAGCAAATAAAAGATTATGCCCTGCAATAAATGAATATAATCTTATGTTTCTATTAGGAAAATACGATAAATTCTCAAAATATAATGCAAAAAATTTACAGAGAACAGAGAGATTACCAGAGATATATGGAATTCCCTATAATACATTATTTTTTGAAGCATGTAATGAGGGAAATTTAGCAGATTTTATGATTAACTATAGAAAAGTTAAACAAAATAGTGTACAAGCACCAATTATTGAGTCACTATCACAAGTTGGCCAAAGAATTATAGAAAAACTAAAAGAATTACAAGTACAAGTATAATAAAGAGAGGAGTACTGAACTAATATGAATATAGTAAATATACTTTTGATATTAATGGTACTAATAATATTTGGAATACTAATTTATTATATGATTAAGAAAAACAAAAATGCCGAAGCAGAGGAACAAGTTGTAGATGAAAAATCATATACTTTAGACAGTATGCTAGATTTTATTAAACAAAGACTAGATGAAATTACAAAGGTAAACTTGTATGATATAGGTTTATCAGAAGAAGAATTAAAAAGAAGAAAAGCGAAAAAATATGAATTGAGAAAAGCTTTAAAAGGATGTACATATGGAGATGTAAACGACAAAAAGTATGTTAAGGAATTGATTTATGATTTATTATACAAGGAATATGGAGTAAATGAAATTAACATATCTAAAGCGATTCCATTTGATGTACCATCTCTTTTAACAGCACAAGATAAGTTTGATATTCTTCTACATATGTATAAAAAAGACTTTGGGTATGAGGCCTTAACACAAATGATTAAAAAATATAACTTGGCTGTCTTAAAATATGTTGAGGGAGAATCTAAACCAAGTTATGTTATTACAGAAGAAGAAATTAGTCAAATTTATGAGCAAGAAAACTTTAAGCTAGATTTTGCTGATAAATTGAACATTGTAACACAAAGAATTTATCAATTTTATAAAGGATATAGTTCTATTGACGAAATAAGAGATATGAACATAGATGGTGTTTCAGGTGGTGTATCTGGTCTCCCAGAAAGTTTTCTAAGCCAAGTTGCACAAACAGATGGCGACTATCTAGAGCAAATATCAGAGCATAAAGTTCCAAGAGCATGTGATAGTATTTGGATATTCTTCCAAGGTAAATCTATTAGATTAGCATTCCTTTCTTTTGGAAAAGAAAGTGAGCTAAAAAGAGTTTGCCAAAATATCTACAAGTATAACAACCCAGGACAGTTATCAGATACAAATGGTTATAAGATTAATGAAATGAAAGATGGTTCTCGTGTCGTTGTTGTTAGACCAAGTATGTCTGAAACATGGGCATTCTTCGTAAGAAAATTCGACGTAAAGAGAGCAACACTAGAGCAAATAATTACAGTAGATGGAAAAGAAGAAGCAATTAACCTTTTAAAATTCCTTGTAAAAGGTGCTAGAATATTAGCACTTACAGGTGAGCAAGGTTGTGGTAAAACAACAATGCTTATGGCTATGATAGAAAACATATATGAAACAATGAACTTACGTATTACAGAAACTGCATTTGAGTTACACTTAAGAAAAATATATCCAACTAGAAATATCCTTTCAATGAGGGAAACAGAAACTATATCAGGTCAGGAATGTTTGGACGTTCAAAAGAAAACTGACGGTAGCGTTAACATAATCCGGAGAGGTTGCAACAGACCCCGTAGCATCATGGATGATTCAATCTGCACAGGTTGCATCTAAGTTTACATTATTTACTCACCACGCTAAAACATTCCCAAACTTAATAACAGCACTAAGAAATTCAATGCTAAGAGCAGGAACATTTACAGATGAAAAAATCGCAGAAGAACAGGTTGTATCAGTATTGAACTTTGATATACACTTAGTAAAAGACTTTAGAGGAAGAAGATATATAGAAAGAGTAACAGAATGTATTCCAATTGAAGATAACGGAGAATACACATATGATTACAGAAAAGAGAAAACACTTGAAGGAAAAGTTGAAAAATTTATGGATAACGCAACAAGATATTTCCATAAAGTTACAAACAAAGAACTATACACATATGTAAATGTCATGGAATATCATAACGATGCCTATGTTTTAACAAATAAAATATCAGACACAAACATTAGAGAAATGAGAAACAATATGAATACAAAAGATGCTGAAGAATTTGATGAATTTATAGAAAGAAACTGGGGCAAGAAAACAAGTAAAGTAGCAAAAAAATGAGGTGAAAACTAAATGTCAAATAATGTAATATACATTATATTAGGAATAACAGGTGGATTATTTGCTTTGATTATTGTTGCATATTTAATAATTCGCTCAAAAGCAAATAAGGGCGATATGAAGAAAATTAGACAATTAAGAGCAGGAACAAAACAAAACAAATACTCAATGGATGTAATCTACCAAAAATTATATAATTTTTATACATCTGTTCCAGTATTTAAAAGATATGTACTAAAAATTAGAAGAAAACTAGAGATTATACATATGCAAGATGAATACAAGACAAGAATGCAAACAGCAAATATTATTACAAAAGCTTTGTGTATTATAATTCCTGTTACAATATTGGTAATTGCATTCACAAAATCAGATCCATTACTATTAGTTATATTATTGCTATTTGAATTATTCTTGATTGAGACACTTATGTCTGGAATGATAGACAAGTATGATACAAAACTTTTAAAACAACAAATTGATTTCTTTGCCGAAATAAGACATGCATACCATGAATTTAATATGGTTGAAGAAGCAATTTATCAAGTATCACAAAATGATGAACTTGAAGTTTCTGTACAAGGACAAAAAATTTATGAAATATTAATCTCTGAAGACCCAGAAACAGAACTTGAAAAGTATTATGATGTTGCGCCAAACAGCTTCTTAAAAGAGTTTGCAGGAATATCATATTTAACAAGAGAATTTGGTGATAGAACAGATAAAGATGGAGCTTCACTATATCTTAAAAACTTAAATAACATTACACAAGAAATGCAACTTGAAATATTAAAAAGGGACAAGTTAGATTATGTATTCCAAAGTTTATCAGTTATAGCAATTTTACCAGTACTATTTATGGCTCCACTAAAAAATTGGGCAATAAGTAACTTTGCATTTACTGCACAGTTCTATGATGGTAAAGGTGGACTTATGGTGCAAATTGCCTTGGTAGTTCTTACATTTGTATGTTATTATTTAACTAGAAAAATCAAGGATACAGGAGGAATAAAAGTAGATTTTAAAGACCAAAGTAAAGTTTGGCAAATGAAATTATATAGTAAACCATTTGTAAAGAAGATAGTTGATTTAATAATACCTAAAAAGAACACAAAGGAACATAGAGTTGTTACAAACTTAATGAAGGAGTCTGCAACAAAACAGAAAATAGAAACCTTGTATATAAACAAAATTGTAATTGCAATTGTAGCAATAGTTATTGTAATATTATTATTTTCATTTGGACATAAGGTTGCACTTGATTATATTTATAATGAACCAACTTCAGACTACAATTTATTGGGCTCTATGACTGACAAAGATAGAGCTGAAGCTATGAAAGTTACTGAGGCACAAAATGAAGTTTTGAAGAAATTTAAGGGCAAGATGGGTGTCACATCAGATGAAATAAAGGCATATTTACCAAAGACAGAGTTTTATAAAAAGGCTACTGAAGCTGAACTTAAAAAGGCTACAGAGCAGATAATGAGCAAACTTGCTGTTGTAAATAAGGAAAATTTTCAGTGGTTTGAATTGTTAATAGCATTTATCTGTGGATATTTAGGATTCTGTAGTCCTACATGGATGTTAATTTTACAAAAGAAATTAAGATCCCTTGAAATGGAAAATGAAGTAATGGAATATCAAACAATAATATTAATGCTTATGAAAATTGAAAGAGTAAATGTTGAAATGATATTAGAGTGGCTTGAGAGGTATTCAAATATTTTTAGAGAACCAATTTCTAAATGCTTAAATAACTATGAATCAGGAGCGTGGGAAGCATTAGAACAATTAAAAGATGAGATTGCTTTTCCTCAGCTAGAGCAAATTATAGAGAGTTTACAAGCGGCAGTTGAAAAAATACCAATTTCAGAAGCCTTTGATGAACTAGATAATGAAAGAGAATATTACCAAGCAAAACGTGAGGAATCTAATGAAAAACTAATAAAAAGAAAAGGAATGATTGGAAAGGTAGTTGGATTTGCTCCAATGGTTGGATTATTTGTTGGATACCTAATTGTACCATTAGTTGCAATAGGAATGTCAGCAATGACAGAAAGCTTCAATTCAATTGAAATTAATACAATGTCTTAAGGGAAAGGAATGAAGTTATGGATAATGCAGCACAAGCTTTATTAATAGCGGGTGGAATTTTACTTGGAATACTTACTATAACAATGCTAGTGTATATGTTTAGTAATATTTCGAACATGGGAAATGCCCAAAATTTAAAACAGGAAGCAGAAAGATTAGCAGCTTGGAACAATGAATGGGAAGCATATAATAAGCGTTTACTTTACGGAACAGAGGTATTAACTGTAATTAATAAAGCAGAACAAAACAACAAAGAATATAACGAAAATGATAGATATAAGGTAAAAATTTTTATACAACAAGGAAATGGTGCTGAGTTGAGTGATGCTGAGTATAAGGATTTTGTCAATAACACAAAAACATCAATTTATACGTGCGAGAGTGTAACATATAATGAAGAGGGTAGAGTAAGCACTATGACATTTAGATTTAAAGAATAGGAGATTGATGTAATATGGAAAATGCAACACAGGCATTAGTTATAGTGGGAGCAGTATTCCTTGCGTTGATAGTTCTATCGATTGGAGTTTTATTACATGGTAAACTTAATCAAACTTCAGAATCATACGTTACAAGGTTAGACACCGTTGAACTACAAAAATACAATAGTAAATTTTTAATTTATGAGGATAGAAATAACTTAACAGCACAGGATGTTGTAACGGCAAGAGGAATTGCCAAAGAAAGAGATGTTGGTACAAGAGTATTTTTAAAAAATGAGGATATTACTGATTGGAATGATTCTCAAATAAATGATTTTTTATCTAAAAACATATTGCTAGATAAAGCAGGTCATACTGAAAACGTATTTCGTTGCAAAAATATAGATTATGATGAAGAAGGAATGGTTATATCAATAATATTTGAAAAAATATACTAAAATATTGAAAAAAAAAAAGAAAAAATGTATAATTAGGTTAGGTGAAATATGAAAAAGACAGTACTAATTATTGCAATTCCAATTGTAATTATATTATTTTCAATATGTGGATTGTTTATAACTCAAAAGACTACTATTAGAAACATAAAAAAGTATAATAGTCAGTATGAGTACTATATAAACAAAAGCATATATGGCACAGAATTAGTAACTCTTATAAATAAGGTTATAAATGAAAATGAAATAAACAAAGTTGAAAAAGATGAAAAAGGATTTTTCATTGAAAATAATGAAAATAGTATTAAAATAAATATAAAAATGAATACAAATGGTAAAACATACCAAATGGAAACCTTTTATAATAATGATATAACTAAGTTTGTAGAAAACTTTAATTTGGTTAAATTTAGATGTAATAAAATTGAATATCACAAAAAATCAGGAAGAGTAAGTAAACTGTATTTTGAAGAAATTTTAGAGTAACAAATGATATTAACTTTTAGAGCAAGAGCTCTAGAACCAAATAAATATTAGAATCAAATGGAGGTGAAATATATGGAGAATGCTTCAAAAGCTTTAATTATAGCTGGTGCTATTTTAATTTCTATATTATTAATTTCAGTTGGTGTTTTAATAATGAATTCAACAGGTGATACACAAAAATCAGTTGAAGATCAATCAAAGGCTATAGCGATAAGAACATTTAATGCTCAATTTACACCATATGAGGGTAGTGATCAATCTGCAAGCCAAATAAGAGCTTTGAAATCAGCAGTACAATCAAGCAATGGAACAAATGTTGATCATCAAGTTGTTTTCGAATTAGCAACTGGTGTTACAATTACATCTAAAGACAAATATAATGTTGAATTGACATATGGATCTGATAATAATAATAAAGGTTATGTTACAAAGGTAACTGTTAGCAAATAAAAAAAGATAGTTTTTGGGATAAGTTAAAGCTTATCCTGAATCAAGTATATAGTATAGATGCTATATACTTGATTCAGGACAAGAAAGAAGGAGGAAAAAAATGGAGAATGCAACAGATGCATTAAAAATGGCTTTTGCAGTTTTTGTTTTTGTAATAGCACTATCAACAGTTTTTTCTCTTATGACTAAAACCAAGGAGGTTGCTGATACTGTTTTATGGTATTCAGATAAAACAAATTATTATGATTGGGCAGAAGAAAATACGGATAATGGTAGAACGGTTGGAGAAGATGTAGTAATTTCAGCCTTATATACAATTGTAGAAGAAAAGCTATATATACAAATTAAAGACGGAACTACAACAACAACATTTGCACCAAGTATATTACCAGCAGAGGTAGAAAAAAGGCAAAAATATATTAATGATAACTTAAATTCAGGAAGCAATACTTATAAAGAAAGAGTCATGGAATTAACAACAGGAGGAGTATTTAGAACAGCAGAAGATGGAACTAAAATAACAATTCAACCAGGAACAACAAAAGCATATGTAATTTTTGAAAAACAATAATAACTAGGAGGAGATAAGATGTCAGATACTTTTATTACAATAATGGTCGTAATGGTTGCTGTTGTTGCTTTATTCATTATTCCAGTAATGGCAACGGCCAATCAAAACGATAAAGTAACACAAACTGCAGTACAAACAATAGTTGCAGAATTTGTAAATACCTCAGCAAAAGAAGGAAAAATAACAGAAGAAAATTATGATGAATTTATTCAAAACTTATATGCAACAGGAAACTCTTATTCTATTGAACTTGAAGTACAAATTCTTGATGATAATCCTGCAAAAAAAGGACAAAACATAAATAAAATTGGAGAAAATATTTATTATTCAGAATTTAAAAACTCTGTGGAAAGTAAATTAGAAACAGATGGCGTTTATAAACTAAAACAGGGAGATTACATTAAAGCCAGAGTACAAAATACTAATGTAACATTTGGAACACAATTTAAAAACTTTATTTATAGTATAGCTGGAAAAGATACAATAGCAATAGAAGCTAGTAGCTCTGCATTAGTTACAACAACAGGAAAATAAAAAGTAAGTTTTAAAGGGCAGAACATTTAGTGTGACTGCCCTAATTTTAAAGATAACAGGAGGAAAGGCTTATGTCTGATACACTAATGGCTATTATTGGAATTTTTATAGCAGTTATACTAATGTTTATATTACCACTTTCAATAATGGCAAATAAAAATGATGAAATAGCACAAACTGTTGTGCAAGTTGCAGTTTCTGATTTTGTTGAAACAGTAACAAATCAGGGGAGAATAACTGAGTTTGACTATAATAAACTGGTTCAAAAAATAAGTGCAACAGGAAATGCTTATGATATACAAATAGAAGCACAAATAATAGATGATAACTCAAGAAGAGCAACATCTACAGCTGATAGTTCTCAAACAGGTGAGTATAAGTATTATTCTGTTTATACAAATACAATAATGGATAAAATAAGAAATGACGGATTTTATGAGTTGAAAAAAGATGACTACGTAATTGTAAATGTAAAAAATATAAATATAACATTAGGAACACAATTTAAAAACATGTTTTATAAACTAGTCGGAAAAGATACATATACAATAGGAACATCATCTTCTGGAATAGTAGTAAATTCAGATACTAATGTAGAAAAATCAGAAGCAATAACACCTAATAAACCAATAACAGCTGAAAAGGATGTTACAATAAAAGCAAAACAAAAGATAAAAGAATCACAAGTAATATCTGGAAATTTAGATATTGTTGTTGTTTTGGATTGTGAAGATACAACAATGCCATATCATAATAACCATAATGATAGCATAGTTTTTATGAATACATTAATTAATGCAGTAAAAGGAAAAGGAAATTTATCTTTTGTATTAACATGCTATCCCAATAAACTATATACAAACTTATCGGATGTAAGTTGGATATATGATGCTCAGGAAAATACAAATTCTGAAAATTATAAGCAAGCTATGATTACTGCATTAAAGAATGTAAAGGATAAAACAGGTAATAGATGTATAGTTTTTCTATCATGGAATGCAGATGCAACACCAAGATTAAATGAAGCGGTAAATGTTATAGCATCAAATTCAAGCAGTTATGATATTTTTTGCACAACTCCTTGTTGTAATAATAAGAATCAAGGCTCTTTATGGGCATCAAAACTTCCTTCAGACAAATGGGGAGGAAATTTAGTAGGAACAGGTATTAACGGAAGATTCGAATCGCTACTAAAAAAAACCGTTCTTGTTGATAAAGTAGTTGACCTACCAGAAAAAACAATTACTAGTAATGGTTTGAAAATAAAATTAGATAAATATGATGAGACTTATCCAGTAAATATTATTGTGGATAGCACTTCATATGAAGTAGGAAGAACACTACCATCATATGTGCTATATTTTGATACTGAAATAAATGCATATGTAATAGATATTAAATTAGTTAAAGAAATTTTAAACATAACAGACTCTCTATGGGCAACTACAAATATACAAGTAGATTATGTACAAACAACATAATTAAAAGGCAAGAGAAAGGAATAAAAATATGAAACTACAAAATTTAGCAATAATATTTTTAGTTATAACAATACCCTTAATTGTAATTTTGTCATATTATTTGAACATGCAACAGCAAACATTAAAGTTGCAAGCAGAATACGATACAAAACTTGCGGAGGCAACAAAGGAAGGAATAAAGGCTTTCGAGGTAAATACAGTAGATTGGTCAGAATGGGTAAGTGAAGTAAATAGCCAAGCAACAAGAAATAATGTACAAGCAGTAATAAATACGTTTATAACAAGTTTATCAAACAACCTACATTTATCTGGAACAGCAAAGGAGTATATGTTAAATTACATACCAGCAATAGCCGTAACAATGTATGATGGATATTACATTTATGCTCCAACATATGTGCCAGTTACAGCTACAAATAGTAATGGTGTGCAAATGTTTTATGAATCTGGTACAGCTAATAAAATAACTCTATCAGATGCAGGAGAAATTTTATATGAAGCAGATGTAGATAAAGGAATAACAGGGCAAACATATACATATACATACACAAATGAAGCAATGGAAACAGAAATTCAAACTTTTTCAAACTTAACAACAAATATAAATGAAGCCAAAATGGAATACAGAAATATTCTAAATAACAAAATAGCATATGCAGCGAGGTATAGAGATACAGCAAATAAAAGTAGAACAAATGTTGTTGTTAATTACACTTTAGATAACAGAATATATGTATATGGAAAAGTAAATGGAGAAGTTGTAAATAAAGATGGATATTTAATTTATCTAGAAAGCAATATACTACCAAGAGCTTATATACCCAATGCATATTTAAGTAATCCAAAGGATTCGCATATAATAGTTGATCATAAAATAACTGGTCTAGAATGTGACAATACAGAAATAGAGCCAGAAATACTAGAGGAACAGGTTTTATGCAAGGAAGATAGTCAATATGTAATTAAAACTTTTAAATATATATATGATATAACACACGAAAAATTATATTATGATGAAATTGCAGATAATTTCTTTACAATAGATTCAACAACTAAAGAAAAAAATTTTATAAGTAATTCGAATAACATAAAAATAGGTTCAGAAGATTGCAGATATAAATCTGTTTCAATTCTATGGGGAGATTCAGATGGAACAACAGAATATAAAAAAGTATATCAAGCAATAAATGGAAAAGATAAAGGAAAATGGTGTATAAGTATTAAGCCAGAAAATGCTCAAACAGACAAACACAAAGAAACAATAGATACAGAAATAAAATCAGAAAAACTAAAAGACTTAGGGCTTGATGATATAAGATACAGTACAATATATAGAGATTTTAGTGCAATAAATTATTATGTAGAAGCATATGCTTTTACAAATTGGGTAAAACAAAACTTAGGAAATAGAAACCTAGAAATAGTACAAAAGAAATCTAACAATACTATAGAAAATCCAATAATACTTAGCTCTAATATATTTAAAATAAGTGCAACTAATGATCCGGAAGATGAAACATCAGAAATAGTACAGCATAAAAAAGGAGTAATGAGAGATGCTGTAACAACAAACTTGAACTTGGCTATATCAAATTATAATGGTCCAGGAGAGACTATATATAAATTGCCAAAACTAACAGATAGTGACTGGGAACAGTTATTTAGCAATATTTCTTTAATAACATTCTTCCAAGGTGTGCCAATAGGACTAAAAACATACAACAACTATGCAATAGCAACAAGTACAACAAATAGGGAATATGTAGACCCAGGAGAACTATATTTTAGTGGAGATGATATTAACTATCATAGAGTAAATTGTGAAAAGTGTGGAAATGTAGTTTACACTGGTTATAGAAGTGTAGAATATGTACAAAAAGAGTTTTTAAATGGAACTGATAATATATATTATTATCAACATAATGATAATAAAAATGGAACATCAAGAACAGCATGTTACTATTGTGCAGTAAATAAATCAAATTACAAGCAAACATCAGATAAAAAAATAGCATATTTGCAGGAAAAATCATATAACGAAGCATTAGCAAGAGAGAGATACTATCAAAAGCAAACTTTAGATGGAAAAATAGGAATAACAATATTTTATCATCCAACATATGAAGTTGGAGGAGAAATAACAGCAATAAATGACATCCCAGAACCACAAGACGCCGAGATTGGTGTTGCTGCAGAAATTCAGGGTAAAAATCCTACACCAAATATAACTACAAATAATAAATTTATAAAGTATGTATTTGTTGGTTGGACTGATGTACCAAATTCTACTACTGTAAAATATCAAGCTGGGGAGATGGCGACTTTTTATGAGGATGTAGATCTTTATGCTGTTTGGAGAATTTCATTAAGTGAATTAGATTGGACAAGAGATTTTAAATGGGGAAAAGATACACCAAGTTATTGGGATGGTGGAGATCATGAAGTTTATGATGGAAGTATATCAAACATAAGAATAACTGAAGCTACAGAAGGTGCTAAAGTTGAAATGACAGGAAATAGTCAATTCGAAGGTAAAGGAGCAACTTGGGCAACATTTAAATCAGAATTTATATCAATACAAGAGTTTCAATTTACATACCATGTAAATAAGGGAGATAGCTTTAATGCAGTTGGATTTATGTTTAATGTTATTGATCAAGGTAGCTATTTGGAAGGATATATGTTTAGTATAAACTTTACAGGAAAACCAAAAGAAGAGGCAGGAGATACAGGATCAATATTTAAATTTAGATATAATAAAAATAGTAATACAAAAAATATAGAATCACTTACACGTGTTGGGTCAGCTTTCCACATAAATGTTTCCTCAAATAGGTATAGTACAACAAGTGGTAGTATGAGCATAAAAGTTCAGGAAAATGGATATTTAGTTACTGGTACAGAAATGACGGGTTCAAGCTTCATACCGGTAGATAATCCTCAACCAGATACATTTGGCTTCATGTCAGATCACTATTCACATGGTTGTGAGCAAATTGGTTATTATAAAATAGACAATATAAAAATTATTGCAGTAAGAAACAAATAGTATAACAAACCGTTAAACTGGTTACCCTACTTATAGGGTGACCAGTTTTGAAATTTTTAAAAAGAACTTTATTAATAATATTCCTCTTAATAACTTTAATATACACAGTAAACATATCCAACATACCAAAAAGAGTAATTCTGTTTGAAAACGAAAAATTATCTTTAGGTGAAATTCCAGGAGTTACACTAAAAAACACACAAAGCACAACAATAGAAACATCAACAAATAACCGGAAAAACTAACCAAACAACAATAACAGTAAGTCTATTCAACTTAATAAAAGTAAAAGATGTTGATGTTACAACAGTTAAAGCAACAAAAGTTGTACCGCTAGGAAATATAATTGGACTAAAGCTATACTCAGATGGAGTTTTAGTAATTGGCATGACTGAAATAGAAGGCAAAAAACCATATGAAAACACAGGCATAAAAGAGGGAGACTTAATAATAGCTGTAGACAGCATAGCGGTAACAACAACAGAAGACCTAATAAACTGTGTAAATGCTTCCAATGGACAAGATATCAAGATAAAATATTTAAGAGATGAAACAGAATATACTGCACAAATGGAGCCGGTAAAAACGAAGGAGAATAAATATAAGATAGGCTTATGGGTAAGAGATGGGGCTGTTGGTATTGGAACTGCAACATATTACGAACCAGAAAGTGGCAAAATTGCAACACTTGGGCATGGAATAATAGATAGAGATACAGATAAGTTAATTACAATAGAACATGGAACTTTGCATGGAAGCACAGTTACCAAAATAAAAAAGGGTGAAGAAGGAACACCAGGCGAAATTAGGGGAATAATTGATGAGGATAAAAATATAGGCACAATAAACTTAAACACAAAGTTTGGAATTTATGGAACTTTAAGTAGTTTAAATGAACTTGGTATAGATAAGCAAAATAGCCTAGAAGTGGCTTTAAAAAGCGAAATACAAACAGGTAAGGCAAATGTAATACTAAGCTTAGATGGTGGTCCAAGAAAAGAATATGAAATAGAAATTAAAAAAATATATAAAAACAACACAGAAGATAATAAAAGCATGTTAATAGAAATAACAGACCAGAACCTAATAGAAAAAACAGGTGGAATTATACAAGGAATGAGTGGAGCACCAATAATACAAAATGGTAAATTTATAGGAGCAATAACGCATGTGCTAGTAAACAACCCACTTCAAGGGTATGCAGTATTTGGAGAAACTATGATAAAACAAATGAATAGGTAGCTTTAAATTAAAAGCTACCTATTTTAAAACTATCTACAGTTGTTATTTGTTCTTTCGTTTTGATTGTTATTGTTTTCACTGTTTCTATTGCTATTTTTGTTCTTTTTGTTGTTTTTATTATTTTTATTCTCTGACATTGAAAAATACACCTCCTAGAAATTTATAATAATATTATTAACTACAAGTGGCAAAATATACATTACATTTGCATAAAAACAATAGGCGAATTATGTAAATAAAAGAAGGTGTAAAAAACTTTATGTCGAATAATATATAGTAGGAAAGGTGCTAAAATATGGTGCGATATAGCGAAGCTTTAATTGATGAAATTAAGTTAAATAATGATATAGTAGACATCATATCACAATATGTAATATTAAAAAGAAGCGGTAGAAATTTCTCAGGATTGTGTCCTTTTCATAAAGAGAAAACGCCTTCTTTTTCTGTTTCTCCAGACAGGCAAATTTTCCATTGTTTCGGCTGTCGGAGTTGGTGGTGATGTTATTTCATTCATATGCAAAATAGAAAACGTAAATTATAGAGAAGCAATACAAATACTAGCAGAAAAAGCAGGAATAGCACTTCCAACATCAGATAATGCACAAGAAAACAAAAATGATTTTTTAAAACAAAAAGTATATGAAATAAATGAAATCGTAGCAAATTTTTATCATCAAAATCTTTATTTACCAATCGCAAAACCAGCACAAGAATACGTAAAAAAGAGAAAGTTAGATAACAATACATTAAAGAAGTTCATGATAGGCTATTCTGGAACAGGAAACGAAGTATACAAGCTACTTAGAGAAAAAGGCTTTACAGATGAACAAATCTTAGCCTCAAATCTTGTAAAGAAAACAAGCTATGGATATTCAGATATTTATAAAAACAGATTAATGTTTCCAATACAAGATGTTAGAAACAAATACATAGCATTTGGAGGAAGAGTTTTGGACGACTCAAAACCCAAATATATAAACTCACCAGAAGGAATAGCTTACAGCAAAGGTAGAAACCTATATGCAATGAATGTTGCAAAAAATGCAAATATGGGTAAAATAATAATGGTTGAAGGATATATGGATACCGTATCACTTCACCAAAGAGGAATAACAAATGTTGTAGCATCACTCCGGAACAGCACTTACAGAAGGACAAGCAAGGTTACTTAGAAAATATACAGAAAAAGTGATTATCTCATATGATTCTGATGGAGCAGGGCAAGCAGCAACAATGCGTGGACTTGAAATTCTAAAAAACATTGGATGTGATGTTAGAATTCTTCAAATGGAAGGTGCAAAAGATCCAGATGAATATGTTATAAAATATGGAAATGGCAGATTTAATATGCTTGTAGATAATGCAATATCTTTGGTAGAATTTAAAACGAAAGTATTAAAAAAGAGTTTGGACTTGAACAACGTAAGCGATAAAATAAAATTCTTAAAGGAAACAGCAAGGCTACTTACAACCGTAGATAGCAAAATAGAGCAAGAATTATATATAGACAGAATATCAAGTGAATATGGCATTTCAAAAGAAGCACTTTATGCTGAAATAAATAAAACAACAAACAAAAATATATCTATAAAAACTTTAGAGAAAAAGCCAAGGCCAGTTATAAAAAAAGAAGATGTAGATAAAAAGCTTATAAAACGTGAAAAAGCAATAATAGCACTATTAATACAAGAAAAAGAAAATGTAATAGAACAAATAAAAAAAGAAATAAGATTAGAAGATTTTAAATCAGAAATCAACAAAAAAATATTACAAAAATTGTATGAAGAATACGAAAAAGGAAATAGTAATATAAATGCAATAATGAACGCATTTGTAGATGATGAAGAAACAATGAGTAGACTTACAGAAATAATGGCAGAAGAATATCAAATAGAACCAGACCAGAAAACAATTAAAAATGTAATAAATACATATAAAATAGAAAAACTAGATAACAAAAAAATGGAGCTATTAGAAAAGGAGCAAGACCCAAATTTAACAAAAGAGGAAAGAGAAAAAATCATTGAAGAAATAAACAAAATAATTATACAAAAAAAACTAGTAAAATAAAGCTTTTTTCCAAAAAAAGAGGAGGATAATATGGAAGAAGAAAAAGAAGTTAAAGTAGAAGAAAAAGCAGAGAATAAAGTAGAAAATGCAAACACTCAAGATGCAGAAAAAAAGGTTACAGATATAATTAAAAAGGCAAAAGAAAAGGGAAATATAACCTATGGAGAACTTGCAACAGAACTTGGAGAAGTAAATCCAGAACAAATAGATAAGGTATTTGATGCAATGGAAGAAATGGGAGTAGACGTATTAAAAGATGACGACATAGAAGAACCAGATTTAGAAGATTTAGAAGAAGTTGAAAATCTAAAATTAGATGATTTAGATTCAATGAATTTTGATAGTGCAAATACAGATGATCCAGTCCGTATGTATTTACGTGAAATAGGTAAGATTCAGCTATTATCATATGATGAAGAATTAGAACTTGCAAAAAGAATTCTACAAGGAGATGAGGAAGCAAAGCAAAAACTTGCAGAATCTAACCTAAGATTAGTCGTCAGCATTGCTAAAAAATATGTAGGAAGAGGACTTCTATTCTTAGACTTAATACAAGAAGGAAACATGGGCTTAATAAAAGCAGTGGAAAAATTTGATTATACAAAAGGATATAAATTCAGTACTTATGCAACATGGTGGATAAGACAAGCAATAACAAGGGCAATAGCAGACCAAGCAAGAACAATAAGAATACCAGTTCATATGGTTGAAACAATAAATAGATTAATACGTACATCAAGATTACTTTTACAAAGACTTGGTAGAGAGCCTAGCCCAGAAGAAATTGCAAAAGAAATGGATATGCCAGTTGAAAAGGTAATGGAAATACAAAAAATTGCACAAGACCCAGTATCACTAGAAACTCCTATTGGAGAAGAAGATGATAGCCATTTAGGAGACTTTATACAAGACGAAGATAGTCCAGCACCACAAGATTCAGCTTCATTTACACTTATGAAAGAACAACTAGACGAAGTAATGAATACTTTAACACCAAGAGAAGCTAAAGTATTAAAACTTAGATTTGGTCTAGAAGATGGTAGAGCAAGAACACTAGAAGAAGTTGGAAAAGAGTTTGATGTAACAAGAGAAAGAATAAGACAAATAGAAGCAAAAGCACTAAGAAAACTAAGACACCCAAGTAGAAGCAAACGTTTACGTGATTATATGAACTAATTTTAAATAAATAATACAATTGGAATAGTTAATAATTATTGCTAATTATTAACTATTCATTAAATAAAGAGAGGAAGATTCAATATGTGCAATCATAATCTAGAAGGAAAATACGAACCAAATGAATTTGAAGAGAGAATATACAAAAACTGGGAAGAAAAAGGATATTTCAAACCAAGTGGAGATAAATCAAAAGGTAATTACTGCATAATGATGCCACCACCAAATGTTACAGGAAAATTACATATGGGACATGCACTAGATGGAACACTACAAGACATACTAATTAGATATAAAAGAATGCAAGGATATAATACTTTATGGGTTCCAGGAACAGACCATGCAGCAATAGCAACAGAAGCTAAAATAGTAGAAAAGCTAAAAAAAGAAGGAATAGATAAACACGATTTAGGAAGAGAAAAATTCCTAGATGAAGCATGGGCATGGACTAAAGAATATGGTGGAACAATTGTAAAACAACAAAAAAGACTTGGTTGCTCAGCAGATTGGTCTCGCTCAAGATTTACAATGGATGAAGGCTTATCAAAAGCAGTTCTTACAGTATTTAAAAGGTTATATGATAAAGGGCTAATTTATAAAGGAAAAAGAATGATAAACTGGTGCCCAGAATGTAACACATCAATTTCAGATGCAGAAACAATTTACAAAGAAGAACCAACACACCTTTGGCATATAAGATACAAGGTAGTAGGAGAAGATAGATATTTAACTGTTGCAACAACAAGACCAGAAACAATGCTTGGAGATACAGGTGTTGCAGTACATCCAGATGATGAAAGATATAAAGATTTAATAGGTAAAAAATGTATATTACCAATAATGAACAAAGAAATTCCAATAATAGCTGATGAATTTGTTGAAAGGGAATTTGGAACAGGTTGTGTAAAGCTAACACCAGCACATGATCCAAATGACTATCAAGCAGGCTTAACACATGGTTTAGATATAATAGAGGTATTTGACGAAAACTTCAAAATGAATGATTTAGTTCCAGAATACAAAGGACTAGACATGTATGAAGCAAGAAAAAGGATTGTAGAAAAGCTAGAAGAAATTGGAGCACTAGTTAAAATAGAAGACTACACACATAATGTTGCAAAACATGATAGATGTGGTAAGACTGTAGAACCAAAAGTTTCAGACCAATGGTTTGTTGCAATGAAAGAATTAGCAAAACCTGCAATAGAAGCAGTAAAAACAGGAAAAACAAGATTTGTACCAGATAAATTTGAAAAAACATATTTTAACTGGCTAGAAAATATACAAGATTGGTGTATATCACGTCAAATTTGGTGGGGACACCAAATACCAGCATACTATTGCAAGGATTGTGGAGAAATAAATGTTGAAATAGAAAAACCAGAAAAATGTTCAAAATGTGGAAGTACTAATCTAGTTCAAGACGAAGACACACTAGATACATGGTTTAGCTCTGCACTATGGCCATTCTCAACACTTGGCTGGCCAGAAGAAACAGAAGACCTAAAAACATTCTTCCCAACAAATACATTAGTAACAGGTTACGACATAATATTTTTCTGGGTAGTAAGAATGATGTTCTCTTCACTAGAACAAATGGGAGAGGTTCCATTTAAAGACGTATTTATTCATGGAATAGTTAGAGATAGCCAAGGAAGAAAAATGTCTAAGAGCTTAGGAAATGGAATAGACCCATTAGATATTATAGAAAAATATGGAACAGATAGTTTAAGATATTCATTAGTATCTGGAACATCAGCTGGAAACGACATGAGATTTATGCCAGAAAAATTAGAAGCAGCAGGAAACTTTGGAAACAAAATTTGGAATGCAGCAAAATTTGTACTTATGAATTTAAGTGACGTAGATGAAGAATTCCTAAAAGAAGATATAAAGAATATAAATCTTCAAATTGAAGATAAATGGATAATTTCAAAACTAAACACATTAGCAAAAGAAATTGCTGTAAACATGGATAACTATGACTTAGGTGTTGCAATAGATAAAATTTACACATTTATCTGGAACGAATTCTGCGACTGGTACATAGAAATTGTGAAAACAAGATTATACGATAAAGAAAACCAAACAAGAAAAACAGCACAATATGTGTTAAATAAAGTTTTAGGAGATGCATTAAAGCTACTACATCCATTTATGCCATTTGTTACAGAAGAAATATATAGCAAATTATACAATGAAGATGCAAGCATAATGATAGCTAAATACCCTGAATATAGTCCAGATTTAGACTTCAAAAATGAAGAAGCTCAAATAGAGGAATTAAAAGAGGTAATTACAGGCATAAGAAATGTTAGAACAAAAATGAATGTACATCCATCAAGAAAATCAAAACTAATATTTATAGCAAAACCAGAATATCAAGAGGTAATAAAAAATTCAGAAGGTTTTATAAAAAAACTAGGATTTAGTGAAGAAATAGAAGTAAAAACATCAAAAGAAAATATACCACAAAATGCAGTAAACGTTGTAACTAAAGAGCTAGAAGTATTTATGCCATTTGAAGATTTGGTAAATATAGAGGAAGAAAAACAAAGACTAGAAAAAGAGAAAGAAAAGATATTAGTCGAGAAAGAAAAAACAGATAGAATGCTTGGAAACCCAGGCTTTTTGGCAAAAGCACCAGAAGCAAAAGTTTTAGAAGAAAAAGAAAAACTTGCAAAATTTAATGAAATGCTAGAAACAATTGAGCAAAGAATAAACAATTTAAAATAAAAAAATAAGGGAGAAATAAACTCCCTTATTTTTGGCTTCAGCACAGCTCCGAAAGCATCTTACGACCTTCCTCGAGCATTTTCTTCTGGAAAGCCTTGGATTCTTCGTCGTGTTCATCGAGACTCAGAACATTGAATTCCTTGTTGGCTCTTGCGAGCCTTCCAGCTTTGGTCAGATAGAAAAAATAGGAACCAAAGTCTTTTTCGCCAGGAAGAAATACTTCGAAGAAGTAAAGATCATTTCCTGTGCTCTCATCTTTTACGATGCCGCGAAACTTAGTGGTGAACTCTGCCATAATGTTTCCCTCCCAAATTTTTGTTGATGTAAGTTGTATGTAAGCCAAGCCAAAGAGGAATGGTCAACATAATTATAAAACTATTATAACACAGATTGATTAAATATTCAAATATAGCATAAAAAGAAAGGGGAAAAACCCCTTTCTTTCCTTAATCAACGGGAATTTTGCTCATTGCGTTGAGCACGATGTCTTCCTTCAGGTCCTTGTCCAGGTTCTGGAAGTCCTTGCTTCCCATAACCAGGTGACCCTTCGGGCTGAGTGCAAAGAAGAAATCAGAGCAACTGCGCTTTTCGATTTCAACCTTGAACATGTGGCGAGGGCGACCGATTTCATCCTTGACCTGACCTTTGTAACTTACGCAAAAAAGTCCGTTCTTCATAATAGTAATCCTCCAAAAAATTATTTTTTTGTTGTATTTCCCAAGATGTATGTGCTAAAGAGGAAATCAACATTTGATATAGTAATTATACCATATTTATGTAAAATATGCAAGGAAGCCTCAAAACAAAGGAATTCAATTTTGAAATGTATAAAGAGAGTGATGTCATTCGGACATTAAATTTTTGAATTTTGTATTTTATAATTGTGTTTACAAAACCAATATGGTATAATTTTATAAAAGATAAAATTAGTAGAACTAATAAACTGATTAAGGAGAGTAAGAAAATTGGTAGATATTTTAATTGCTGATGACAATATATATTATGCAGCACAATTAATGAATTATATAAATAAAACAAGTACTATTCAGGAAATTATAAGCAGAATAGAGGAATTGATTATAAATAAGACTAAAAAAGAACAAGAAAAAAGAATAAAAAATAAAATAACAAATGAGTTGCTCTATTTAGGCTATAACATTTCTCATAAAGGCACAAGTTATTTGTTTCAGGTTATTAGATATATAAAACTCAACCCAAAATATGAAGTAGATAATTTAAGCAAAAATGTTTATCCGATTATTGCAAAATATTATAATGAAAAAGTGCACAATATAAAGTGCTATATACAAAGAGAAACAGCCGAAATGTATGCAAATTGTGATATTGATAAGTTAAAGAGATATTTTAAATATACAGAAGATTACAAACCTAATGTTAAAGAAGTGATATATATAGTAGAAACAAAATTTTATTATGATATAAAATCTAACAAGAAATATATAGTGATTATGGTTATTAACCAATATAAAGATGCAAAGTCTATTGAGGAAGTTAAATATGAACTTTAAAACTAACAGAAATCAGGGAGTGATTAAATTGAAAAGAATTGGGGTAATAATTCTTATTATAATTGCAAGTTTTTGTATAGCTGGGGTTATAAGCTTCAAAAAAATACCACAATCAAATTCAATTTTTGCAATTGAAAAAGGAAGCGAAAAACTAAGAAAAATAGTGGCTAAGGAAAACAGTGGTTTAGCTTATGATATTTATAGCTTTGGAATATCAAAAATATTTGTAAGAGTTAAAAATAATGAAAGAAGGGTTAGACTTGAAAATGCAATCATACAAGGTAAAATAACTATGGACGAAATTTTGAATGAAGCAGAAAAAGATGTGAAAAGTGGTAAAGCTATGTATGATGTTTACCAAGATGGTGGAACTAGGATATATGTATATGAAGATTATACGATAATAAAAGCAAATAGATTAGATGGAAATAAAAATGTGTATATTGTACCAAAAGATGTTTTTTGGGGAGATTTTCCAACGGAATAGATAAATGGCAGGGAGCTTCGACATTGAAACTCCCTGTTTTGTGCTTATCTATTCATCATACAATTATTATTATCACTCATATAAAACTTCTTTTCAGCAAGTTTTTCTTGAACATCACGTAATGCTTCACCAAATCTTTGGAAGTGAACAATTTCTCTTTCTCTTAAGAAACGAAGTGGGTCTAATACATCTGGGTCATCCCCAACCAAGTCTATTAACTTTTCATAGGTTGCACGAGCTTTTTGTTCAGCTGCAAGGTCTTCCTGTAAATTTGCAATAGGATCACCTTTGCAAGCAATATATGCAGCAGTAAATGGTGTTCCAGCAGCAGACTGTGGATATACGTCAACTCCATGGTCTGTATAATAAGGCCCTAAACCAGCTTTCTGAATTTCCTCTATACTTGCACCATCAGTTAATTGATGGACAATAGTTCCAACCATTTCCAAATGAGCTAATTCTTCTGTTCCAATATCATTTAAAACTGCTTTAGATTTTTGATCTGGCATACCAAATCTTTGAGATAAATATCGAAGAGAAGCAGCAAGTTCTCCATCTGGACCTCCGGTATTGAGATATTATAACCTTTGCAAGTTTTGGATTTGGACATTTTATATTTATTGGGTATTGTAAAGTTTTATTATAAGTCCACATTAATAATTCCCCCTTTCCCAAGGCCATGGGCTTTCTAGCCATCTCCACTTATTACATGGATAATTTATAGTTAAAGGTCCATAAACTTTTTGATATTTATCTTTGGCATCTTTTAATTGTTTTGCATAAGTGTTATGCAAGCATAAAGCTTTTCTATCTTCTGGGTGAGTATTCAAATACAAAGCAAGATCTTCTACTGCAAAATCTAATTCTCTAACTTTCATAATCATTTCTTCACGTTTGCAGTCTCTAGGATATTCCTTTTGCATAGGCAATTTCATAGTAGATAAAGTAGCTTCTTCAGTTTCTTCTTTATCACAATTACATTGATAATTACAATCTCTTGTATCATCTGAGTTTAACATTTATTACATCCCTCCCCAATAGTATTTCTTCTTCTTAAATATTCCATTTCAGCCATAGATTGACCTGGCATATATGGGCTAACAAGTTCAGGAAAAATAGTTCCCATTTTCAAACCAACACAAGGGATAAATGTTTTATCCATAGTTTGAATAGGAACATAACTTTGACCTAGAACAGGGTTATCAGGGAAAGCATTAAAATCGTCGAAACCACAGTTACATTCGTCATATAGACCTAAAGTGTTTTCAACGTCAGAACAGCTTTCTTCATAGCAATCTTCATACTCAGGAGATATAGCCATATTATTGTTACTCAAATTAGTGCTACAATCACAATTACAGCATCTTCTATACATTCAAATTTCCTCCTTTTAATAATTTATAATACATAATATGCTAAAACTGTACAAAAAGTTAAATTGAAAAATTCAGCTTTTCATCTCAAAGTATTGATTTTTCTTGCTAAATTGATTATAATAGAAAGGTAGGAAAAATTTTCAAGAAGAAGAGAGGATGATAGTATGAATAGAGATATACTAATAGGTGGTGCATGGCCATATGCCAATTATTATATGCACATAGGGCACTTAGCTGCATTATTACCAGGTGATGTGCTTGCAAGATATTTTAGAGGAAATGGCGATAATGTCATGTACGTTTCTGGAACAGATTCACACGGCACACCAATAACACAAAGAGCTGTGCAAGAAAATACTACTCCTGAAGAAATTGCAAAAAGATATCATGAAGCATTTGTTAAAAGCTTTACATCAATGGGTTTTGAATATGATTTATATACAGCAACTTTTGCAGAAGAACATAAAAAAATAGTACAAGAGTACTTCTTAAAATTAATTGATAATGGCTATATATATGAAAAAACAATAAAACAAGATTACTGTGAGCATTGTGGCAAATTCCTATCAGACAGAGAAATAGTTGGAACTTGCCCAAAATGTGGAGGGAAAGCATCAGGAGAGCAATGTGATGATTGTTTAACAACTTTAAATGCAGATGAAGTTGAGGATAAGCATTGTAAAGCATGTGGAAATGAAACAGCTTTAAAAGACAACAAACACTTATACTTTAAACTATCAGCTTTCCAAAAACAAATAGAAGATTTAATACAAGCAAGTGAAAACACATGGAGAAAACAAGCAGTAGGAGAATCTAGAAAGTTCTTGCATAATGGTTTAATAGATAGAGCAGCAACAAGACAACTAGAATGGGGAATAGAAGTACCAGTAAAAGGCTATGAAGATAAAAGAATTTATGTATGGATAGAAGCGGTTTTAGGATATTTAACAACAGCAAAAAGAGTAGCAGACTCAAGAGGAATAGACTTTGAAAAATTCATGAGTAAGGATAACCCAAATCTTTCAACATACTATATTCATGGAAAAGATAACATACCATTCCACACAATTATATATCCAGCATTAATACTTGGTATAGGCAATGGTTACCAACTACCTAAGTATATAGTTTCAAGTGGATATGTAAATATGAATGATACAAAAATGTCAAAGAGCAAAGGAAACTTAATTACAGTAGATGAATTAGTAGAAAAATTTGATGTTGATAGTATTAGATATTTTATGATAGCAAATGGGCCAGAAAAGAAAGACACAAATTTTACAGAAGAATTATATGTACAAGCACACAACAAATTCCTAGTTGGAATGCTTGGAAACTTTGTAAATAGAAACTTATCATTTATAAACAAAAAGTTTGATGGTATAATTAAAGAAGCTACAATAGACCCAGAAATAGTTAAAATGACAGAAAACTTATATAAAAAGGTTGGCAACTTAATAGAACAAGCAGAACTAAAAGCAGCCATAGATGAAATATTTGATTATATTGGATATGCAAATAAATATTATGATGAAAAAGAACCTTGGAAAAAGGCAAAAGAGGATATCGAAGAATTTAACAATATAACATATACATGCACATATATTATAGCAAACATTTCAAACTTAATTGCTCCATTTATGCCAAACACATCAAAGAAAATTAAGAAAATGCTTAGCTTACCAGAATTCAAATGGGAACCAATAAACATTAAGGGTGATATTAAAGTAAACGAACTAGAACTATTATTTAACAGAATCGATTTAGAATAAAAATCAGGAACGACTAGAATTTCAAAGGTCGTTCCATTTTAAAAGGAAGTAAAAATGGAAGAAAGAAAATATTTAAAAAAACAATTAATAAAAAATATGATATATACCTTTACAGTGTTTACAATGCTAGTGCTAATATTCGATTGTTTGATATATAAAAAAGCAGAAAGACAGTTATATAAAGAAATTGATACAGAGCTTCAAAGTTTTGTAAGCAGGGAACCAAAAGGTAAAGTTGTTATAGTAAACCCAAGCACAATGCTAGTTATAAGAAATGTAAGTTTAAAAAGTTTAAAAAGCAAACTATTTTATATTAGTACAATAATAATTATAACTTCAGCTGTGGCAAGTTATGTGTTATCTAAAAGAACATTAAAACCAATATTTATGGCATGGGAAAAACAGACTGAATTTGTGCAAAACGCTGCACATGAGCTTAGAACACCACTTACAATAATTCAAGCAAAACAACAACTATTATTAAAAGAGCCTGAAAGCAAAATAATAGATAAATCAGAAGACATTAGACTTACAATAAACGAAACAAGAAGACTTACTAAACTTGTAAAGGAACTAATGATTTTAGCAACAGCTGATTCAAATAAATTACAAATAAAAAAAGAACAAAAAAATATAGATGAGGTTGTAAAAGAAGTTTCAACACCATATGCTGAATATGCTAAAATGCAAAATAAGGATCTTACACTAAACTTAAATTGCAACAAAGAAGTAAATATAGATGTAAATAAAATAGAACAGTTAATGGTAATATTACTAGATAATGCAATTAAATACACAAAGGAAAATGAAAATATTCAGGTAAATACCAATTACAAAGACGGAAAATGCATTATAGAAGTAGCAGATGAAGGAATTGGTATAAGTGATGAACAGAAAAAACATATCTTTGAAAGGTTTTACAGAGCAGATAAGGCACGTTCAAGAGAAACAGGAGGAACAGGGCTTGGCTTGGCAATAGCTCAAACCATCGTAAAAGCACATGGTGGCTCAATTAAAGTACATAATAATACACCAAAAGGAACAAAATTTATAGTTAAAATATAAGAAATTCGGAAGCTTGTTGCTTCTGAATTTGCTTTTTAGTGCTAATTTATGATAAAATAGATATATGAGGTGATACAAATGAAAGAAAAAAGATTAGAAGAAACAATTGGATTAATAAAAAAAGATGTACAAAGAATAGAAGAAAATCTATATGGAGCAATTACGTCAGATGTAAGAAGAACTCTGCAACAAATAGAAGAAAGTTTAGAAAGCAAGAGTATTGATAGAAGAACAATAGCTAATGTTATGGATAGATTAGAAGGCTTAAAATATGAAATAAGAACAGAATGTCAAAGAAAAAATGAGAGAAAATATGGAGATATAGATAAAACTTTAAAAGATTATAAACGAGAAGATATTCCTGATAAAGAAGAAGAAGGAGTTCTACAAAGAAGGACCAAAGCAAAAATGGAGGAATCGACTAAATCTTCACAAAGCAATGTTTCGATTGAATATATCGAATCTAGAATGAACGACAAATTAAAGGAAATAAAATCCGTTTTAGCAAGAAAAGGATTTAGCAATAGTTTAATAGATGATATAACTCTTGAAAATAAATCTTTTATGAGAAAATTATTAACAAGAATCGAGGAAAATGTTAACACATCAAATAGAGGTATAGATGAATCAATTGATATGGGATTAAATGATATATTTAGACAAGCTATGAAACAAAAACCTGAACATGCAAAAAAAATGGAAGCAAAAGGAATATTTGGATTTAAGAAAAACCAAACAGAAAAAATACAAGAAGAACAATTGGATGCAAAAGGAATTTTTGATACAGAAGACCTTAAAAATTGGGAATTAAATGCAGAGGAAAAAAGTAAATTTAGAGAAGGAGAGCAAAAAGTATTAGATAATATAGGCAAAATGCCTGAGAAAGCTCCAGAAAGAGATGCTTTAGATAGTAGAGATATATTTTAAAAATAAAAGTAACGGAAAACAATCCGTTACTTTTGCTTTTATTGTAATATTTTCTTGCCAACTTCCCAAACTGTACCTGCACCCATTGTTAAAATGATATCATGTGGGCAAGCATGACCTTTTACATAAGATGCTATATCATCAAAGTCTGAAATATAAAGAGCATTTTTACCCAGTTCGGCAATCTTATGTACTAAATCTTTTGATGAAATTCCATAAGTGTTGCTTTCTCTAGCAGCATAAATATCTGTTACAATTATATTATCAAATTCAAGTAAAGCTTCAGCAAAGTCTGAAAGAAGTTCTTTAGTTCTACTATATGTATGTGGTTGGAATATTACCCAAGATTGGCGATAAGCCTTGTTTTTCATGGCTTTAGCTGTTGCCATAATTTCGCTTGGGTGATGAGCATAGTCATCATAAACATCCATATTACTATAAGAACCAATATATTCAAATCTACGATTTGCACCAGTAAATTTTAAAAGTGCAGTTTTAATAACTTGTTTAGCAATTCCATAACTAGAACATATTGCAATACATGCAAGAGCATTGTAGACATTATGTATTCCTGGTACAGAAAGTTTAAATTCTCCAAAATATGAGCTGTTTCTATAAACATCAAATTTAGAAAATCCATTTTTATCAAAAACAATGTTTCTTCCAATGAAGTTTGCTCTGTCGTTTCTTAAACCAAAAGTAACAACCTGTGCAAGAGTATGTTTTCTTAAATCTAAGCAATCAGGGTCATCTGCATTTGTAATTAAGAAGCCATCTTTTGGTAGTAAATTAACATATTTTTCAAATGCATGTTTTATATTATCAAATGTTTTAAAATAATCTAAATGGTCATTATCTATATTTGTTACAATAGCGCTTTGTGGACTAAACTTTAAAAAGCTTTCCACATATTCGCATGCTTCTAATATAAAGAAGTCACTATTTCCAACTCTATAATTTCCACCAATATCTTTAAGCATAGCTCCAACTTGAATACTTGGATCTAAATTGGCTTCTAAGAAGCATAAAGAAACCATTGATGTAGTTGTAGTTTTACCATGTGTTCCAGCAATTCCAATAGTATTATCATAAATTCTTGTAAGAAAACCAACAAAATCGGCTCTTTCAACAATTGGAATATTATTGGTTCTAGCACAAATAAGCTCAGGGTCATCTTGTTTAATTGCTGCAGAATATATTACAAAATCAGCTTTTTCAACTAAATTAGTATTATGACCAATTGAAATAAAAATACCATGGCTAGATAATCTATCAGTAACTCTACTTTTAGTACAATCAGAACCAGTAACAGTAAAACCCCAATTATGTAAAACTTCTGCAATTCCACTCATACTAACTCCGCCAATACCGATTAAGTGAATATGCTTGTATTGTTTCAAATTTTCTATATTACCAATATTCATAAAATCATCGTTCCTTTCATGTAACATAATTCGACATATAAGATTATATACTGTAAATCCAAAAATTTCAATATATTATGTAAAAATAATATATGAATTATGTAAAAAAGTGTTACAAAAATATTTTTAAAAATTTTAGCAATATCTATTGACAATTGCTAAAATAAGGTGTATTATATTAGCAGTCTAAGAAAAGGACTGCTAATATTTGAGGTGAGAGATATGTTAGAACAAAGGCAAAGACAGGTTTTACAGGCAATAATTGAAGAATACATTAACACAGCAGAGCCAGTTAGTTCAGGAAACATTGTTGAAAACTATAACTTAGGTTACAGCAGTGCAACAATTAGAAATGATATGG
>USEM01000006.1 GCA_900553695.1 uncultured Clostridium sp.
CCCTTTCATAACCTAACATTGCATCACTTTGTTTTTGGCTCATTATATCATAAGATTTGCTTCTGTTTTCCCATGCACTCATGTATGAATCGAAAGCTCTTTGTATTGATGCACTTAATTCAAGTGCTTTTTGTGTTTGAGCATTACTATTATCTATTGTTGTTTTTACATAGCTATCTGTGAAATTAATTGAATTTACTGTTTGAAGTAGAATATCTTTGTAATCTATAAACTTATCTTTTTCAGATGTTACTGACATTATATCATATACCATGTAGTAAGACATATCTACTCCTGCTTGATATTGACCGCTTCCAAAATCAACAACTGATGCTAAGAATAAGCCTTCTCCATCTTTTCCATTATCACCTTTAAATGTTGCTCTTAATACTTTACTATCAAGTGCTACACTTTTCATAGAAGCTGTAGAATCAAATTCTTCTTGTTTTGTAAAATTATTAAATGTTGGGAATTTGAATGAGCTTAATGTTGGTTCTATTGAATTTACATAAGAAGTTATCTCTCCAAATTTATTATAAAAACCTTCTGTTGTTGGGTTATTTAGTACTACTGCATCTGCAAATACTTTATACTGTACATTTCCACCTGTTAAATTATAGTAATTTTGCCAAGTACTTTTTGCACTATCACTTTTTAGTAATGGTTGAATTTTTACCATTAAAAATACTTGGTTATTTGTATTTTGTGGGTCATATGCTCTAATTGCGTAAAATACTCCTATTCCAGCACCTTCTACTGTCCACCCTGTTGGTTTTTTCATTGAAAATACGTCTGTGCTATAATCTTCTAATGTTAATTGTCTTACTTCATTTTCTCTAATTTTTACATTCTCTTTTTTAGCTATCTTTTCAGCTTCACTCATATTATTATTTTTATTAACCTTTGAAAAGATTAATCCTCCTATTCCTAAAATTATGGCAACTATTACAATTGTAACTAATATGCCTATTTTTGTATATTTTTTCTCATCCATAAAAATTATTCCTTTCTCTTTAATTTATTTTTAACAGAATTATTATAACATATATATTTATTTTTTTCACTTTTTCTACCAAATTTCCCGTGCCAATTTGGTAATTGTTTTTTACATAATTTTGTGGTATAGTATAATATGTAAAAAATATTAAGATAGGTGATTAATTATGACATTTGCAGAACAATTAAATAATTATATGAAAAATTTAAAATGTTCCTCTAGTGATTTGGTAGCTACATCTGGCCTCTCTTCTACTGTTATTAGTAGATATCGTAATGGTGAGAGAACACCAAATATTAAAGGTAAACAAATTGAACATTTAGCTAATGGTCTATACCAAATTGGAATTAGCAGAAAAATAGAAATATCTAAGGAAGAAATTTATAATGGTTTAGTATTAACTTTAAGTGATATTGTTATTGATTTTGAACAATTAAGTAAAAATTTCAATGAGCTTATTTCGATTTTAAATATAAATATTGCAGATTTATCTAGGTTTATTAGCTATGATGCCTCTTTTGTTTCTAAAATTAGAAGTGGCAGTAGAACACCTTCTAAGCCTAAAAACTTTATTGATGGAGTATGTAATTATGTTGTAACAAAATACAAATCTGATGATGACAAAAAAGCTGTTTCTATGCTTATTAATTGTAAATTAGATGATTTAAAAGATAACCACAATTATCTTTTAAAATTAGCAAAATGGCTTTCTACTAATTCTACTCCTACACATAATTACATTAACGATTTTCTAAATAACTTAGATAGTTTTGACCTTAATGAGTATATTAAAGCAATTCATTTTGATGAAATGAAAGTTCCTTTTGTTCCTTTTTATAAATCTGGTTCTAGAAATTATTATGGACTAGAAGAAATGAAAAAAGGTGAATTAGATTTTTTCAAAGCAACTGTTCTTTCAAAGTCACTTGAACCAGTTTTTATGTGTAGCGATATGCCAATGGAAGATATGGCGGCAGATGTTGAGTTTGGCAAGAAGTGGATGTTTGCAATAGCAATGACTTTAAAAAAGGGCTTACACTTAAATATCATTCACAACATAGATAGGCCATTTAATGAGATGATGTTAGGGCTAGAGAGTTGGATACCAATTTATATGACAGGGCAAGTTTCTCCTTTTTATTTAACGAATGTAGATACTTCTGTTTACTGCCATTTGAACTATGTTTCAGGCACTATTGCTCTTACTGGTGAGTGCATAAATGGATATCATAAAAACGGAAAATACTCATTAACAAGTGCAAAACCTGAGTTAGAATATTACAAACAAAAAACTCAAAACTTACTTAGCAAAGCAAAACCTCTTATGGAAATTTATAGATATGAAAACAAAAATGCCTTTATGTCTTTTATAAATGTAGCTAATAAGAAACATTTTAATTATAGAAGAATTTTGTCTTCACTTCCATTTCATACACTTTCTGAAGGTTTGCTTTCAAAACTATTAAAGCATAATGATATTTCAGATGAAAATGTACAAATGTTATTAAAGTCTTTAAAAGAACAAAAGCAAATATTTAACAAGACATTGCAAGAAAATATAGTTCAAGATGAAATTTATGTAATGTCTAAAGCTGAATTTGAAGAACATCCTCTTTCAGTTTCCCTTTCATCTAGTTTTTTCGAACACAAAGTTTGTTATAGCTATGAAGAATATTTAGAGCATCTCGAAGAAACTAAAAAGTTTGAAAAGTCACATACAAATTACAAAATTAATTTGAAAGCTAATAATACTTTTAGAAATATTCAAATTACAATATGTGAAAAAAATTGGGTAATGATTTCCAAAGAAAACAGCCCTTCTATTCACTTTGTAATTCATCACCCTAAGTTAAGAGAAGCAATTGAAAATTTTATTCCTCCAATAGTAGAATAACTTATCCCCCTAAGAAGGGGGTTTTTATTTTTAATCTTCATAATGTCCCTTGCAAGATATTATTATGAGATTTTTATCTTTATCAAGGTTATATATTAATCTATGTTCATGTGTTATTCTTCTGCTCCAAGCTTTTCTGTGTTTTAATGGTTCTGGTTTGCCAAGTCCATTAGCTATACCATTTCTGTGTATGTCTTTTATAATTTCATTAATCTTTTTTATCATGGTTTTATCATACATTTGCCAATCTGTATATTCTTCCCATGCTTTTTCTGAAAATATATTATTCACTTTCCATCGCCTCTAATTCTTCTATTGTTTTTGTTACAGTTTTACCTTTTTCTATTTGTTCAATAGATTTGTCTATTTTGTTTAAGTATTGTGTATTTCTTAAAGCTCTCATTAATTCATTATATTGCTCTAAGCTCATCAAAACAACATTTTTCTCATCTTTTCTTGTAACTATAACAGTTTCATTATTATCTGTTGCTTTATCACAATAGTCTTTTAAATTACTTCTAATTGTTGAATAATTAACAGCTAACATATTAATCACCTCTTTTTGTACTATTTATTGTACTTAATATTGTACCATATTATTGTATGCAAGTCAAGGTAATTTTATTACTATTTTCTTTTTCTTCACATTCGTGTTCTTTTTCTTCAAAAACTTCTTTTAATCCTGTTAATGCTTCAAATGCCATGAATTGCTTGGCTCTATCTTGTTTACTAGTATCCATTGTGACCTCCTATTAATTTATTTCTAATTTGAGTTGTTGCATTTTCTTCTAAGTTCATTCCTTTTAAAATTATATTTTTGCCCATTTTGGCTTTTAGCTCTATTATTGTTTTTTCAAGTTTCTTTTGTTTATCTTGATTTTCTAAGCTTTCAAATAAATTTATTTGCTGATTATCATCTTCTTGCAAATTATCAAAACTTATTCCGTACTTTTCTTATTGGTGTATCTTTGTCTGTGGTTTGGTCAAATAGTTGCATGAATTCAAAAACTAAATTTGTATATAAATTACTTGGGTTTGTTAGTTTTCTACTTCCACCTGTTGACTTTATAACATCTTTTGAATACCCAATATACAGCCTAATTACTCCTGCTTTTTTGTTGTTTTCTATTAGTTTTTGAGATAATAACTCCACCATTTCTTTAACTATTAATCTTGCACTTTCATAGTTGTAGTCTTTAAATAATATTTGACTATTGCTATAAGATGTTGTTTTAGGTTTATAATCTTTAATATCAGCAATTGTGCATGTTTCTAAGCCTTTGGAATGGTCTATCAAAAAACGTGCATTTATTCCAAATTCCTTATATAGTCTTTTTTCACTGCATCTTGCAACCTCGTTCATTGTAAAAATGCCCATTTTCTTAAGTCTATTTGCAGTTCCCTTTCCAACTCCCCAAAAATCTGTTATAGGCTTATGGTCCCCTAATGTTTTTATATACTTTTCTTCATTAAGCCATGCAATATTGGTTGGGCTGTGTTTTGATAAAATATCTAAAGCAATCTTTGCTAAATACATATTGTTACCAATGCCACATGTAGCAGTAATTTTGTATGTATCTAAAATATCCTTCATCATAGTTTTTGCAAGTTCCATGGCATTCATTTTATAAAGTTTTAAATAGTGAGTTACATCTATAAAACATTCATCTATTGAATATGGGTAAATATCATCTTTTGAAATGTATTTTAAATATATACCATAAATATTTGCTGAATATTCCATATATTTGCTCATCCTTGGAACTGCCATAATATATTTTAAATTTTTAGGAATTTCATATACTCTACATCTATTTCTAATACCTAAATTTTTCATAGCAGGAGTAATTGCCAAACACACACTGCCATTTCCCCTTCTCGGGTCTGCTACTACTAAGTTTGTAGTAAATGGATCTAAGCCTCTTTCAGCACATTCCACAGAAGCAAAGAATGTTTTTAAATCGATTACTAAATATACATTACCCACACAAAAGCACCTTCTTTTAATTTTACGTGAGATTATTATACCATAAGTTTTTCGATTTGTAAACATTTGTTTGTGAAGTTGTAAGAATATTTTTTTGTTTTTTGAGATGTTTAAAGCAGTCCGCCAAATCTCGTCGGAGCTTTTGTATTTATTTAAAATCGAACCCACGTTTGCGACGCCTAAAGAAGTGTTTCGGGGGTCTTCGATTTTCTCTAAATACAAAACTCCTGCGTTTGGCTACTTTCCTCACTAATTTTAGTCTAAATATTAAAAATAGATGCAAGGTAGCTTTTGCTACCTTACATCTATTTTGCTAATATTTTTTCAATTTCTTTAAATCTTTTAACCTTTTGTGTTGTTGTTTTTTCAAGTGGTTCTGTTGTTATTACTACTTCCTTTAATTTCTTAAATTGTGATAAATTTTGGTTTATTTCTTTTATATCTTCCCATACTAAATTCTTGTATTCTTTTTGAGTTTTATCTCCAAATTTTTCTTTTATTCCCGCTTCATCATATACAATTTTTATTCCTAATGATATTTCCCTTTTTGAATTTTCTCTTGGGAATACTATACTTTCAACAACATATGGTAATTGGTTTACTAAAAACTCTATTTCACTTGGATATACGTTCTCTCCATTTTTTAGAACTATTACTTCCTTTTTCCTTCCTGTTATGTATAGGTATCCGTCTTTATCATAATATCCTAAATCTCCTGTATGGAACCAGCCATCTTTTAAAACTGCCTTTGTAGCTTCTGGGTTTTCGTAATATCCAAGCATTACATTAGGTCCTTTTGCAACAATTTCTCCAACACCCTTTTCATCTACACCTTCTAATCTTAATTGTACATTGAAAGGTGCCATGCCAACACTACCTGGGCAATGTTCTTTATCTGTTTCTGCTGCTAAAAGTGGTGAAGTTTCGGTTAAACCATAGCCTTGTACTGTATCTATTCCAAAATTGTTATATCCTTTTATTACATTTTTATCCATTGATGCTGCTCCAAAGTATGCTATTCTAAGGTTTCCACCTAATTGGTCTAAAACGTTTTTGAATACTTTTCTTCTAATATCAATATGGAATTTTAGTAAAAAGTTAGCTATTTTGCTCATTGTATTTACAATTTTTTCCTTGCCTTGGTCTTTTATTCCCTTTTGTATTTTTTTGTATATTGTTTCTAGAACTAATGGAACTGCCACAAATACGCTTATTTTGTATTCTTGTAGGTTTTTGGCTATGTATTTTAAACCATCACAAAAAGCTACTGTTGCTCCACTATAATAACCATAAAGGAATGTTATAGTACATTCAAAAGTATGGTGTAATGGTAAGAATGATAAAAGTACATCATTTGGGTACATTTTAGACATTTTTGCCATTGCCATTATGTTTGATGTAATATTTTTCTGTGAAAGCATAACACCTTTAGACCTATTTGTTGTTCCAGATGTGAATATTAACACACTTAATTTTTCATTATCAATTTTAATTTCACTATATTTTTTATCACCTTTAGCTAGAAGGTCTTTTCCTTTTTCTATTAGTTTTGTGAAAGATAAGATACCATCTTCATCTTGTTTTAAGTCCATGTTTATGTAATACTTTAAAGTTTCGTTGTTTTCTTCTTTTAAGCTATTAAACACTTCATTATATTTATTTTCATATATAACAGCATCAGCTTTGCTTCTTTCTATTAAAGACCTAATCTCTTGATTTGGTAGTGCTTTATCTAAAGGTACAACTACAATATTTGAAGTTGTAATTGCGAAATAACTCTCGCACCATTCATGTCTATTGTTTCCTATTAAAGCTACCTTTTTATTCTCTAAACCCATATTTAAAAGCATTGTACCTAGTGCTTCTATTTCTTCTCTTACTTCCTTATATGTTTTTTCAATTACTTTTTGATTTGTTTTTCCTAAATTTTGTTTGAATTTGTATGCAACATTATTTGGATACTTCTCGGCACTTCTATTTACTAGTTCTCTATAATTAGAAATCTCATCTGCCTCATAAATTTCATTATTCAATTTCTTTTTCATGTTATTCCTCCTATCGTTTTTTAACGTTATAAGTTTACCACATTTTGAATAATTAATCAAGAAGCAAATAGTTCTTTTATGTTATGTTTTTACAAATCCGCCAAATCTCGTCGGAGCTTTTGTATTTATTTAAAATCGAACCCACGTTTGCGACGCCTAAAGAAGTGTTTCGGGGGTCTTCGGTTTTCTCTAAATACAAAACTCCTGCGTTTGGCTACTTACAGTAATAAATCTAGATAATAACTAATTTTTATCCTAATGTAACATCTAAAATCATCATTAAAACAAATCCAAATACTAATCCTAATGTAGATAAATTCTTGTGTTCTTTTACTGATTCTGGTAAAAGCTCTCTTGCTGCAACTATTAGCATTGCACCTGCTGCAAATGCTAGTAAAAAAGGCATCATACTTCTAATATACATTACAAGTATTGCTCCAATAACTGCTGATATTGGCTCAACTAAAGCAGATGCCTGCCCTATCATGAAGCTTTTATATCTTGAAAAGCCTTCACTTCTAAGTGGCAAAGATACTGCCGCTCCTTCTGGGAAATTTTGTATTCCTATTCCTATTGCAAGCATTACAGCTCCAATTACAGTCATACCTGGAACTCCACTTGCAATTCCACCAAATGCAACACCTATTGCCATTCCTTCTGGTATATTATGAATTGTGATTGCAGAAATAAGCAAAATGCATCTTTTAAGTGAAGTATCACTTCTAAGCCCTTTCTTATTTTTTAACATTTTATCTAAGAATGTATCAGATAATAGTACAAATAGTCCACCTGCTATAAAACCTATAGTTGGTAGCACCCATACTATGTATCCGAAGTTCTTCTGATAATTCAAGAGCAGGAGCAATTAATGACCAAAATGATGCAGCTATCATTACACCTGCACTAAACCCAAGAATTGTATCTAATACTTTTTTATTTATTTCTTTAAAAAAGCATACAACTAAAGCACCTAGTGCTGTTATTCCCCAAGTAAATATCGTTGCTATAAAGCTTTGAATTACAGGGTTTAAATCTTGAAACCATTCCAACCTTATTCACCTCATATTACATATTATGTTTTTTAATTTATGGTTGTTACAGTAAAGTTTTAAAATTCTACAAAAAGCAACAAAAAAACTCTCTACTTTATCCGTAGAGAGTTTTTTCGTTTTGTTCTTATTCAAAACATTTTAATATTGTATCTAATTGTCCTTCTCCTGTTGTTGTAACTATTATAGTAATAATATAATCTCCTTCTGCTCTTATATAGTAAGATTGCCCAATTTCTACTCCTGATACACTTGCTGTTGATGTTAGTGCTGTATATTCTTCTGATCCTACTTTAGCTGTTGCAGTTTCATTTACTTTGTATTGAATGCTACTAACTGCTTCTAGTTGTTGTTTTAAGCTTGTAGCATAAGATTCTGGAGTGATTTTCATTGTTGGTTTTTCTAGTAATACACTTACATTTGCTTTTGTTGTATCATCATTTGCAACCATTCCATAGATTACCATACTTTGTGCTAATTCAGCTAATTTTTTTTGATCATCATTTAAAAGTTCTACTCCAACATTCATTACTTGCGCAATTTGTTCATCTGAATATTTAGACCATCCACTTGGTAGATTGAATTTTATGTTAGCAAATTCATTTACATATTGATTGCCATTCCATTCTCCTCTTGAAATGTCTGTTGTTTTTGTTTCATTACCAGTTGTATTATTATCATCTGTAGTTGTTTGATTATTTTTAACTACTGCTGTATTGTTTTTGTTAGTTTCATTGATGCTTTCTGCTCTATTTTCCTCTTTTTTGTTATCTACATTGTTTTCTTCTTTTTTTCCACAAGCTGTCATAGATATTATAACTATTGAAAGCATTGCTATAACTAATATTGTTTTTAATGTTTTTTTCATTCTATATCTCCCCTTTATTTAAATTTGAGAATAGTATATCTCATTTTTAAGATTTTTACAACACTATTTTATAAATTATTTTAGTTTTCCAATGTAATAATTTTTCTTTCCTCTTTTTACAACTATGTATGTGCTTTCTATGAACATCTCTTTATCTATAACTTTTTCTAAATCTGTTACTTTTTCTCCATTTATTGAAATTGCACCTGCTTCTATAAATTCTCTTGCTTCTCTTTTACTTTTTGCAATTCCCATATTATTAACTAATTCTACTAAGCTTATTCCTGCTTCAACTTCTTTTATTTCTTGACCTTTAAACAGATCTTCAATATCCCTTTTTGATAAGTCTTTAAACTTATTATTAAATAAATGGTCAGCTAAATCTACAGCTTTTTCGTATTCTTCTTTACCATGTAGAAATGTTATTATTTCTCTTGCTAGTGCTTTGTGTGCCTCTCTTAATTCTGGATGTGCTTTATTTTTTGCCTCTAATTCTTCTATTTCTTCTTTTGATAAAAATGTGTAAATTTTTAAGTAATCTATAACCATTGAGTCTTCAACATTTACAAAGAATTGATATAATTCATAGCTTGATGTTTTTTCTTTATCTAGCCATAAAGCATTTCCTTCGCTCTTTCCAAATTTATTGCCTTGAGAATCTGTTACAAGTGGCATTGTGAAACCATACACTTCATCTCCTGTAGATTTTCTAATTAAATCTATTCCTGCTGTAATATTTCCCCATTGATCTGAACCTGCGCATTGCATATCTACACCTTTATGCTCATGTAGGTATTTAAAATCTAATGCTTGTAAAAGCATGTATGAGAATTCTGTGTATGTTATTCCACTTTCTAGTCTTCTTCTAATTATATCTTTATCTAACATGTAATTTATGTTAAAGTATTTTCCATAATCTCTTAAGAAATCTAAAACGTTTATATCTTTTGTCCATTCATAATTGTTTACAACATCAAAACCAAATAACTCTTTTACTTGTTTTGTTAAGCCTGCAATATTTTTACTAACTTGTTCTTTAGATATCATTGCTCTTTCTTTTGTTGGTCTTGGGTCACCAATCATTCCTGTTGCTCCACCTACTAATAAATATGGATGATGTCCTGCTTCTTTTAATCTTTTTGAAATTAGGAAGCTTGATAAATGTCCAACATGCAAACTATCAGCTGTTGGGTCTGTTCCTATGTAAAAGCTTAACCCTCCTTTGTTTAGCTTTTCTTCTAATTCTGGACTTGAAATATCTTTAATAAGTCCTCTCCATTTTAATTCTTCAAAAACTGTCATCATTATTCCTCCTTTTAAATCTTAAAACAAAAAGAGTTAAATCATTCCCAAAGGACGATTTAACTCGTGGTACCACCTTTTTTTTACATAAATATTTTATGCCTCATTACTCGCTTTACGTAGCTACACGTTAATTACTATAAGAAGTGTATTTCGAAATTTTATATACTAGTAGTTTTCAGCTTCCACTACCTCTCTAATTATTGTAACTATAAAACTCTACTTGGTTTCTTTTTAAAACATAATTAAATTCAATTCTTTAAATATTATACTATTGTTTTTTAGTAAATGCAAGCATTTTTGCATATTTTTACCTTTCTTCTTCTTTTTCTTGTTCTTTCTTGCTGTTTTGACTGTATTTAAGCCATGTATCTATTATTGCTTTTGCAATAGCTTTCTTTTTTTCTTCTTCCTTCGTTAGTTCTTTTTTGTTCTCTAATTGGTCTAATGTGTTTATACTTACAGAAACTGCTCTTTCAATCTTTCTACTATATTTACCATTTTTTCTAAATTCTTGATTTTGTCTTAAAATTTCTTCGTTGCTTATAGGGAAAGTAATATTTGCTAGTTTCATTTTTCTTTTTTCCATTTAAATTTCTCCTTCTTGCTAAAATTATAACATTTTTGTCTGTTTTGGTCAAACAATTTGACATTTTTTTCTATTTATGCTATTATTTTTTTAGGTGATTTCTATGGAAGAAGAAAATAAAGATATTGAAGTTGTTGTTGATGAAAATGGTGAAAATCTTGAAATTTCGCCTGTTTATGAACATCTTAATGTTGCTAAACCTAACCCAAAAGAAGACAAAAAAAATATTATAGTACCAGAAATTAAAAAGAAAAAATAATTTTTTTGATTTTTTCTTGACAAATGCGGTAAAACTATGTATAATAGAATAGTTCACGGCGAGATAGCTCAGTTGGCTAGAGCATTCGGTTCATACCCGACAGGTCGGTGGTTCGAATCCACTTCTCGCTACCAACTAAACCCACGTTTTTTCGTGGGTTTTATTGTTACCATTTTTTATTATTGACATATTTATACTTAAAGTAGTATAATATTAAAGTACACGGGGATGTATTTTGGCTTTGACAGTATTTTTGAAATATGAACTGCGAGTAGTGGATGGTTGCTTTGGCCACTATAAAAAAGCAAATTAAAATTAAACGCTGATAATGAATTAGCATACGCTGCCTAGGTGCAACGTCGTCTTACTATAAGGCCTACTGGTATAGATAAGGCGTCGACTAAAGTAGGAAACAAAGTTATTCCTCGCCTTGGGAATAATGGGTAATTTAAGGCTACTTTAAATTCAAGTGTGTTTATTTGCTAGAATTTAGAGGATATTCCAATAATAAACTACACTCGTAGAGGTTTATATGGATAGGATATTGGACGAGGGTTCGACTCCCTCCATCTCCACCAAAAATTTAATATTATTTCAATATTTCATTTACTCTGTTTTGTATCGCATCATAATTATACCCAGCATTTGTTAATCTTGTTTTTCTATCTGTTCCGTTTCCCCAATCTCCTCTAATTACTTCTCTTGCTAGTTCTTCAATTGTTTTAGATGGCTTTGAGCTTGTTTTATTTCCTAATAGTTTCTCGTTTACTATATCTTGTATTGCTGAAAAGTCATATCCTGCATTTGTTAGTCTTGTTTTTCTATCTGCTCCATTTCCCCATTTTCCTGCTATTACTTCATTTGCTAATTCTTCATTTGATTTGGTTTGATTTGGTTTAGTCTGTAAAGGTTTTTCTTGTATTGAATTAATTTTGTTTGCTTCTTCTATTATATAGTCCATCTTTGATAGCAAATATTCTCCTGGGCAAGTTGTTGCCGTGTACATTTGGTGCCATACTACTGTTTTTCCCTTTACTAAAGTAATATTATTTCTCTTTGATACATCTGCTACTAATCTTATTAAGCTATTTAAAACTTTATCGCTTATTGGCCAATTTCCTCCTACTGAACTATTAGATGTTTCTATTGTTATTGACTTACAATTACTATCCCAGTTTGAGTTAGACCATGCAGTATCTGCTTCATCTACATATTGTGCTATTCTTCCGTCGCTACCAACTCCATAGTGAGCACTAGCTTGCCTATTCCCTTGAAAAATTCGTCCACATTGTTCACAAGTTAAAACTCCTGCCATATGGTGTATAGTTATTGTTTCTATTTTTCTTCCATTTCTGCCTTTTGAAAAATGCGTAGCTTTTATAAACTTTTCTGCTAAACTCGAATTACTCATCTTCTTTCCCCTTTCCTCCACTAAATTCCTTTTCCTGTTCTTCAGATAAAATTATTTCTTCTTGGCTATCTTCCATAATTAATCTCCCTTTCTATATTTTATATTAGACACTCCTAAAATTGTACCCATGAATGTTGTTACTGCAGTCATTATCGTTAACACAATATCTGTGCATTCAACATTAAAACACTTTAATGTTACACCTATTAATGTAGTTACTGCTGGCAAAAATACTAGCGTTACCCATTTTAGAGCATCATATACTTTATTGCTCAATATTCTCACCTCATTTCATTGTTTTGTCCAATTTATTGAATTGCTTATATAATTATTTTTATGAAAATCATTTACATAGTGTTCATATGTTTTAAAGGCAAAAAAATAAAAGTAAACACTTTTAATGTTTACCTTCATTTTATAAATTCAATATCAATACATTTCCTATTTTGCTTTGCTTCTACCTGTTGTAATCTCTACGTCTTGAAATAAGAAGTTTTTGAAACTTTGCCATGTAATTTCTTGGTGTAAGAATTCATTAATTTCGTCTTCAATTTTTTGTTGATATGGTGTTAGTTCTACTTTTATTTCATATGTTAAAATTCCTTTTAATTTAGACCAGAATGAGCTTTGTTTTGCTGGTAAATTTTTGCTTGTTCCGCATACTTTAAAAGCAGAGTTTCCTGCTCCAGCTGCGGCACTGCTTGTAACCTCTACACCATTTTCTTCCATTGGAATAAATTTTGATACTTCACTCATCACATTTTCCTCCCTTTTAAAGTATTCTTGAGATTTTTTCTTTAGTGTTCTAAATCTATTTAATCTCACTTATCTTCATATAAATTTATACTACATTTTTCTACAATAATCAATAGTTTTGTTAAAGTTTTATTTAACATTTTTGTTACATAAATATTACAAAAATGTTACATTCTTCCAGCTACTCTATTTTGCCTATCAATTCTAAATTTTCTCTTTTTAATATTTTCACATTTTGTATTGTATTTTCTAGTCCTGCACCTTTTGCTTTAACACAAATATAGTTTGTTGTATGTCCTTCTGTATATTCATCTTGCACCTTTGTTTCAAATAACACCTCTAATGTTTTGCCAATATATTTATCCAAAAATTCTATCTCATTTTTGTTTGAGAGTTCAATTAGTCTACTGCTTCTTTCTTCTTTAATTTTAGGATCTATTTGGTCTTTCATCTTTGCAGCAACTGTTCCTTTTCTTTGTGAATATTTAAATACATGCATTTTGTTAAATTTAATTCCACTTAAAAATTTGTATGTTATATCAAATTCCTCATCTGTCTCTCCTGGGAAGCCTACTATTATATCCGTTGTTAGTGCTACATTTGGAAACTTGTTTCTTAGAAGTTTTACTCCCTTTTCGAATTCTTCTATTGTATATTTTCTGTTCATTCTTTTTAAAGTTTCGTCACATCCACTTTGAAGTGATAAGTGAAAGTGGTCACATATTTTATTTACATTTCCAAGTCTTTCTACAAATTCTTCTGTGATAAGCTTTGGCTCTAGTGAACCTAAACGAATTCGCTTTAGTCCTTCTATCTTATTTAACTTTTCTAATAAATCTATTAATCTTGTTCCATCTTCAAAATCTTTGCCATATGATGCAACATGAATTCCTGTAATTACAACTTCTTTTATTCCTTCTTTTACAATTTCTTTAACTTCGTTTATTACACTCTCTGGTTTCCTACTTCTTACTCTGCCCTTTGCATAAGGAATTATGCAATATGAGCAAAAATTGTTGCAACCATCTTGAACTTTTATAACTGCTCTTGTTTTTTCTGTGTATGTAACTGTTCCAAAGTCTTGGAATTCTTTTTCTTCTTCAATTGGTTTTATTTCTTCTTGCTTTTCATTTGAATAGTTTTCTACTATTTGAACAATATTTCCTTTATCTGCATTTCCGAACTATTATATCTAGTTCTTCTACCTTTTCAAGTTCAGCTTTACTTACTTCTGCATAGCAACCTGTTGCAACTACAATTGAGTTTTCGTTATGGCTTTTGGCTTGTCTTATAATTTGTCTTGACTTTTTATCTGCCATACTTGTAACTGTACATGTATTTATAATATAGATATCTGCTTTATCTTCAAATTCTACTTTTTCATATCCTTTTTCTATAAATTTTTGTGCTATTGCATTTGTTTCGTATTGATTTACTTTGCAACCGTAATGTAAATAGAGCAACGGTTTTTTTCTTTTTATTTTCTTTATTTTCCATACTATTACTACCTTTCAGCGATTTTTACTTTTTCATTTTTTCCCATATTGCTTTTTCATATTTATTGAGTATATTTCCAACCGTAGTGTGTAAAAAGCTACTCTTTTTGCCATGTTTATTTCCCCTTTTTTAGCAAGAAAGCCCCTTTATTTGGGGTTTCTTATTTTATTCATTATTTACAGTCTCAGCAGTTTTGTTTGCTTCCACTAGCTTTTGTCCTGCTTCTTTCATTGTTTCTAATGCTGGCTTAGACATTTTTAATTCTTGCCATCTATCTTCTGTTATAAGTGTTTTTCTTGGTTTACTTCCCTCATATCCTGAAATTAAACCTCTTGCTTCCATTTGGTCTATTATTCTTCCTGCTCTTGTATATCCTATTTTAAATCTTCTTTGTAAGCCAGATGCTGAAATTTGTCCCATATTAACTGCCATATCTATTGCGTCCATTAGGAATTCATCTGTTTCGTCATCTTCATCGCTATCCAATTCTTGGTCTGTTGAATTTGCTTTTTCAATTTTTTCCATAATATCATCACTGTATACTGGACCGCCATTGTTCTTTAAGAATGTTACTATTTTTTCTACCTCTCCATCTGAAACATATGCACCCTGAATTCTCTGTGGTTTAATTGTTCCTGATGGATAGAATAACATATCTCCTTTTCCAAGTAGTTTTTCAGCACCTATTGAGTCTATTATTGTTCTTGAATCTACACCTGATGTAACTGCAAATGCAATTCTACTTGCGATATTTGCCTTAATTACACCTGTAATTACATCAACAGATGGTCTTTGTGTGGCTATTACTAAGTGCATTCCTGCTGCTCTTGCCATTTGTGCTAATCTACAAATTGCATCTTCAACATCTTTTGCTGCTACCATCATTAAATCGGCAAGCTCATCTATTATAATTACTATTTGTGGAAGTTTTTCTTCTACTCCTTCTGCTTCTAGTGCTTCGTTATATCCTGATATATCTCTTACATTTTTTTCTGCAAATAAATGATATCTATTTACCATTTCTTGTACTGCCCATTGAAGTGCTCCAGCTGCTTTTTTAGGGTCTGTAACAACTGGAATAAGTAAGTGTGGTATTCCGTTATATACTGAAAGTTCAACTACCTTAGGGTCTACCATTACAAGTTTTACTTCGCTTGGTTTTGCTTTGTATATAATACTTGTAATAATTGTGTTAATACATACACTCTTTCCAGAACCTGTACTACCTGCAATTAAAACGTGTGGCATTTTTGCAATGTCTGCTACTATTGTTTCTCCTGCTGCATCACGTCCAACTGCGAATGCTAATTTTGATTTAGCTTCTTGGAATTTTTTATCTGCAATTATATCTCTTAATGCTACCATATCTTTTTCTTTGTTTGGTATTTCTATACCTACTGCTTGTTTACCTGGTATTGGTGCTTCAATTCTTATGCTTTCAGCAGCTAGATTAAGTGCAATATCATCTGCTAGGTTTGCAATTTTGCTAACTCTAACGCCTTCTGCTGGTTTTAATTCATAACGTGTAATTGTTGGTCCAACAGATACATTTTCTACCTTTGCAACAACACCAAAACTATGCAATGTTCTTTGTAATTTACTTGCTGTATCTTTAATTGCCTTTTCACTATTTTTTGCAGTTGCTTTTCCTTCTTTTAAGAAATCTATTGGTGGAAATTCATAATTTTGGTCTTCAACTGTTAAAGTATGCTCTAGTGTAAGAACTTCCTTAGATTTATCCTCTTTTACCTCTTCTTGTTTCTTAAATAGTCCATTTTCACTAGCCATTTTTATATTTATTTGATTATCTAATACTTCTGCTTCTTGTCTTTCTAGCTCTTTTAATTCTTTTTTGCTTTTTTGTTTTTCTTTAAATTTTTCCACACTATTTTTAAAGTTTGATATTTTTGGTTCTTGTGGCTCCTCTTCATATTCTTTAACAATGCTTGGTTTTACTTTTGCTCTTGTTTCTTTCTTCTCTAAGTTTCTTTCTTTTCTTTCTTCAACAATCTCTTTAACTTTTTCTGCAGGTTTTATTCCATACATAAATACTGAAAGAATAGCTACAACACCAACAGATACAATTACTGTACTTGCTTTTCCCATAAGGTTTACAAAGTAATCTGTAAAAGCTTTTCCTATACTTCCTGTGTTCCCACCAATTACTGTAATTATTGTAGATATTGCAATAACTAGTGCTAAGTATTGTAGAACTTTTATTGTTACTGTTCTTTTATCTTGCTCACACGCTAAATCTACTGCTGAAGCAAATATAGCAATTGGGATAAAATATTGTATCCAGCCTATTAATTTTTCTAGTTCTGGTATAATGTTTTCTCCAATATAACCTGGTTTTCCATATATTAAAAATCCTAATACTATACTTACTATAAATAGTAATATTACTTGTATATCTAAGCTTTTTGGTTGTTTTTTCTTTCTTCTTCCCATAAATCAGTACCCCTCTATTTAATAAAAAGCCAGAACAATACTTCTGACTTTCCTTTTGTTTATTTTAACTCATTTCTATTTTGTTCTACTGTTCTTAAAGCTTCGTTAATAGAATCGTTTATTGTATGTATTGCATTTTCTAGGTTTTCTAATATTCCATCTGCATAGTCTTTTGTGCCTTTTGTAATCTCTCTAGACATTTCGTTTGCAGTTTCTATTATTTCAGCTTTTTGTTCATATGCTTTTCTTGTAATTTCATGTTCGTCTATCATTGATATTATTCTATTTTCAGCTTCTCTAACTATATCATCAGCTTCCTTTTGAGCTTCTTGCAAGATACGTCCTCTTTCTTCTTTTATCCATTTTGCTTGTTTTAACTCATCTGGAAGTTTTAATCTTACATCCTTTATAATTTCCAATACTTCTTCTTTGTCTACTATTGCTTTCTCTGTAAAAGGTATTGATTTACTCTTTTCTAATATATCCTCTAATGTTTCTAATAATGTAAAAATCTCCATGATTTTACTCCTTTCGAATAAATATGAGTATCGCACGCCCATATTTCCTTTTATCAAAAATCTTGATATTTTTGGTATTTATTGTTTCATCTTTTTTGTTGTCATCTGTTTCTACTATAATAATTCCATCTTTTGATAATAAGTTTAGGTTTATAATTTCTTCTATTGCCTTATTTGCGAAATCTGTTTTATAAGGTGGGTCTAAATAAATAATATCAAATTGTTTATTCTCTTTTCCTAGTTGTTTTAGTGCTAAGCTATAATCTTTATTAATTACAGTTGCTTTATCTTTACTTCTAGTGTTTTCAATATTTGTTTTGATAATTTTTACAGCATCAATTGAATTATCGCAAAACGTAGCAGATTTTGCTCCTCTACTAATTGCCTCAATTCCTATTGCACCACTGCCCGCAAATAAATCTAAAACATCTTTATCTGCAATATCAAACTGTATTATATTAAATAAAGCTTCCTTTACTCTGTCTAAGGTAGGTCTTGTGTTCATTCCTTCTAATGATACTAGTTTCTTACCTCTCGCATTTCCACTAATTACCCTCATAAAATTCCTCAAATATTTTGTCTACTTATATTTTATTCGTTTTTTTAGATAAGTCAAGAGTATTAATCAAAATGTAATATTAATTTAATATTCTTGTAATAATTCTGTTATATTATACCTTATTTTGTAATATTTATCAATAGTTAGGCTCAAAATTTTCTAAAAGAGCAGAAAATTATTCAAAATTTCAAGCACGTTCTTTGTATCCTCATCTCTACTGTATATATCTCTCTAAATATTTTTTTCTTCTTTACCAAGTTCAATTACTTTTGTTGCAATTTTGTTAATAAAAACATCATCATGTTCGATAAACAACATTGTTGGCTGATACTTTATTATCATATTTTCAATTTGTTCACGTGATTGAATGTCTAAATAATTTAGTGGTTCATCCCAAATATAAATTTCAGAATCATCTGTAATGCTTCTTGCTATCATTACTTTTTTCTTTTGTCCTTCACTTAAATCTGCTAAATCCTTCTCTAATTTATCTTTGTCTACTCCCAATTTTTGTAGCATTGCCCTAAAAATGCCTTCATCTACGCTGTTCTTTCTTGCATATTCAGAAATTGTTCCTTTAACTTCCTCAGTTGTCTGTGATACATAGGAAATCTTTATTTTTGGCATAATCTTAAGTGCATTATTATTTGGAATGTGTTCGCCAATAATTAGTTTTAGGATACTTGATTTGCCACTTCCATTTTTCCCTTTTATTGCAACTCTATCTCCAACATCCACGTGAAAGCTCACATTATCAAATATTATTTTTTTGCCATAAAATATTGATAAATTTTGAGCTAATATAAGATTTCGTCTTGAAGGTGTGAGTGGCTTCATTTGTAAATCAGGATTATTATCTACATCAATTAACAAGTTGGATTTTTCCTCTATTTTTTTGTCTCTCCTGTTCTCTAAAACCTTTGCCCTTTTCATCATTTTAGCTGCTTGATGTCCCACATGTCCTTTGTGTCCACTGCACCTTTTTTACTTTTTTCTACAGCGTTTGACCAGTCAGCTGTTTGCTTTGCTGTTTTATCAAGTTTCATGATATCCTTTCTTAATCTTTCATTTTGCTCAATTTCATTATTATCTTTATTAGTTTTATTAAAATTCCATGAATCATAATTTCCCTGTTCTAGTGTTATGTTTTGTCTTCCAATATATAATATGTGGTCAACAACCTCATTTAATATTTTTCTATCATGAGATACTAATATAAACCCTTTCTTTTTCTTTAGATAACTACTTAAAGTTTCTTTACTTTTTTCATCAATATGATTTGTGGGCTCATCAATTAGTAAAAATTTATTTTCTTTCAGAAAAGCACAAATCAATAGAAACTTGACTTTTTCCCCACCGCTTAATGAACTAAACTTTCTGTATAAAATATCTGCATCCATTTGTATTAAATTTAATTCTTTAAACACTTTCCATTCTTCTAAGTTTGGAATAATATCATATGCTATATCCATTGTCATAACATCTTCATCTTTAATTTCAAATGGAAAGTACTCAAATTCCACATTTTTTCCAATAGCATTATTACTTTCATATTCTCCAAGAAGTAGTTTTAAAAGGGTAGTTTTTCCGCTTCCATTTCTACCAATAAGTCCAAGTTTCCAATCCGTATCCAATGTTAAATTTACATTTTTAAAAATATAATCAGTTTGACCTGGATGTCTAAAACTTAAATTTGTGATTTGTATCTGTGACATAAATAGCTTTCACTCCAATCTATAATTCTAATATTTCATATCTTGTGCATTAATAATTTTGCCTTGATGTAAAATTTCATATTAGCTTGCTGATTTGAATATGTATATAACTCTCCATGTTCAACAGGTGAACCGACCTTTTGGGGGTTAGTGATATTAATTTCATTTCTTTTTCCTCGTTTGAAGTTAATACTCTTTTATTACATAAACTTATATAAAAAATTAGGTTACATTGATTAAAATTTAGACAATGTAACCTAATTCAGGTGGTTCAAAGATTATTTTCCTGAATATTTTAAGTAACTTGGCTCAAAATTTTCTAATCTATTTTGTTCCGAAGATTCTGTCTCCAGCATCTCCTAATCCTGGTAATATGTATGCTTTTTCGTTTAGTTGTCTATCTATTGCTGTGCAGTATATTTGTACATCTGGATGTTTTTCCTCTATTACCTTTATTCCTTCTGGTGCAGCTATTATGCATAAGAATTTTATTTTTGTTACTCCCTTTTCTTTTAGTAGTTCAATTGCATCTAGTCCTGAACCACCTGTTGCAAGCATTGGATCTAAAATTAGTACTTCCCTATTTTCTATTCCCTTTGGAACTTTGAAGAAATATACATTTGGTTTAAATGTTTCTTCATCTCTGTACATTCCAATATGTCCTATTTTTGCGTTTGGCATCATATTTATTATACCATCTAGCATTCCTGTTCCTGCTCTTAAAATTGGCACAAATGCATAGTTTTCTTCATTTATTTTTCTTGTTTTCATTTTTTCCATTGGTGTTTCAATTTCTGTTTCATACATTTTTGCATCTTTCATCGCTTCATAGCAAAGCATTTCTCCAAGTTCTGAAATTATCTCTCTAAATTCCTTTGTTCCTGTTTTTTTGTCTCTTAATATTGCTAGTTTGTGTTCAATTAATGGGTGTTTTAGTTCAATTGCTTTCATTAAAATTTCCTCCTTACATTTTATTTGGCATTTCCATACCTAATAGCGTTACGCCACTTTTTAATACTGTTCCTACTGCATATGTTAGTGCTAAACGTGCATCTTGAACAGTTTTATCTTCTGTTATTATTTTATGTTCATTATAGAATGTGCTAAAATTTTGTGCTACATCTATTAAGTATCTTGAAATAATTGATGGTTCGTTTTTATCTGCAGCTAATGTTACAAATTCATTAAATCTATATAACAGTTTTAGTGTTTCAACTGCTTCTTTTTCTTGAAGTTTGCTAAAATTAATATTCTCCAAATCAGGTACATATCCTGCTTTTTCTAGTAAACTTCTTGTACGAACATATATGTATTGAATGTATGGTCCAGTTTCTCCTTGGAAGTTAAGTAACATATCCCAGTCGAATATTTCATCTTTTATTCTGCTGTTTGATAAATCATTAAATATTATTGCTCCAACACCAACTTTTCTTGCTACTTCTCCTTTATCTTCTAAGCCTGAGTTTTTCTCGTCTATTATTTTTTCAACCTTTTGAATTGCTTCTTTTAATATGTCTTCTAGGAATACTGAGTTTCCTTTTCTTGAGCCTATTTTCTCTCCATCTTTATCTACAACTAAGCCAAATGGTACATGTTCGCATTTTCTTGCATATTCTGGGTATCCCATTAATTCAAGTACTTTGAATACTTGCTTAAAATGTAATCTTTGCTCATTTCCAACTACATAAATTGCTTTATCAAAGTCGTATTTATTTATTCTATCTTTTAATGATGCTAAATCTCTTGTTGCATAAATTGTTGTTCCTGCTGATGTAATTATTATGCATGGTGGCATATCATATTCAGATAAATCAACAACTTGTGCTCCTTCAGATTCTTTTAGTAAACCTTTTTCTCTTAGTTCATCTACAACTGCATCCATTTTATCATTGTAGTATGATTCTCCGTTATATGAATCAAATTTTGAGTTTAATAAATTGTATGTTTTTTGATAGTTCTCTAAACTTATTCTTCTTATCCATTTCCAAGTTTCTACTTCTTTTTCTTCTCCATCTTCTAGTCGTTTGAAGTATTCCCTTGCAAGTTCAGTAAGTTCTGGTTTTTCCTTTTCCTCTTGGCAAAATCTCACATAGATTTTTAAAATTGCTTGAATTTCACTTTGTGAAAAGTCATATTCATCTTTCCACATATCATAACCTGCCATTACTTTACCAAATTGTAAGCCCCAGTCTCCTAAATAGTTTATTCCAACGCTGTTATATCCTAAGAAATTATATATTTTGTATAAAGCTCCTCCAATTACTGTAGAACGTAAATGTCCTATGTGGAATGGTTTTGCAATGTTTGGTGCTGAATAATCTATTACCACATTTTTGCCCATACCAATATTACTTGACCCATATTTTTCTTGCTTTTGAGCAACTTCTTTTAAAACAGTTTCTGCAAGTGATGCTTTATTTATATATATATTCAGATATCCACCAACAATTTCAATTTTTTCTATACTTCCATCATCAAGTTTTATTTCTTCTTTAATTTCGCTTGCAATTACTGGTGGTGCTTTTCTTAAACTCTTGGCTAATTTAAAGCATGGAAATGCATAATCCCCTAAATCGCTATTTGGTGGTATTTCTATATATGTTTTTAATTCTTCTTTATCAATATTTGTAACTTCAGATATTTTTTGTGCTATATTTTCTTTAAAGTCTATCATTTTGTTCTCCTTCCAATTAATCTCCTACACATATTCCTAAGTTTCTTGCTACCTTCATTAGGTCATCATCTGGTTGTATTGTTTTTATATTTGTGTTTGCTGTTCCACCTGATCTTGCACCTATTTCCTTGTTGTTACCTACTACTTCTTCTAGTGGTACATATCCAAGCTTTCCGCCTTGTAATGTTACTAACACATTAAATGTTCCTGCTAATGCAAGTTCCATTGCTTTGTATCCATATTTTGTTGATAATACTCTATCAAATGCAGTTGGTGTTCCACCTCTTTGTACATATCCTAAGGTTGTGTTTCTTGATGCAACTCCTGTTAAAGCTTCTATATCTTCTGCTACTTTTTCTCCAATTCCACCTAAACGTACGTTGTCTAGTCCTTTTCCGTCATCTAATGTTTTCTTAACTACCATTTCTCCATCTTTTGGTTTTGCACCTTCAGATACTACTACTATGCTAAACTTTTTACCTGCTGCTCTTCTTTGATTTATTTTTTCAACAACTTTGTTTATATCATATGGAATTTCTGGAATTAAGGCTACATCTGCACCTCCTGCTATTGCAGATTCTAGTGCTATCCAACCTGCGTAACGTCCCATTACTTCAAGTACCATTACTCTGTGATGTGATTCTGCTGTTGAATGCAATCTATCTAATGCTTCTGTTGCAACTGATACAGCTGTATTATATCCAAATGTTATTTCACAATGTGCTACATCATTATCTATTGTTTTTGGAACGCCAATTATATTTAATCCTTTTGTTGAAAAGTCTCTTGCAGATTTTTGTGTTCCATCTCCTCCTAATGTAAAAATGCAATCAAATCCTGCTTTTCTTACATTTTCTATACATTCATCTGAAACATCTTTATATACTGTTTGTCCGTTTTCTTCAACCTTTAAATTGAAAAGGTTTGTGCTATTTGATGAACCAATTATTGTTCCACCTCTGTGTAATAATCCAGAAGCACTTCCATTTGATTCTAATTTAATATACTCATTTTTGTAAAGTCCTTTATATCCTTCAATATAGCCATAACATTCTACTCCGTTTGTTTCTGCTGTTTTTACTATTGCTCTTATAACAGCATTTAGTCCTGGGCAGTCGCCCCCATTTGTAATAATTGCAACTTTTTTAATCATTTAAATCTCTCCTATTCTTTATTTTCTTTTGCCATTTTTATAGCATCTCTTAAGCTAAGTTTTGCACCTGTGTTTAAAATTGTTGATGAATATACTTTTATTGCTATCATCGCTACTAAAATTGTTGAAACAACTAATACTGCAATTGATATTAAAATTTCGCTAGTTGTTGCTGTGCCCATCATTATTCTAAGTGGCATACAAAATGGTGATGATATTGGAACAATTCCTGCAACTTTATTTAATTCACTGCTTGGGTTCATCATTGAGAAATATGCTAAGTAAAAGCCTATTACAGCAATAAAGCTTACTGGACCATTTGCAGATTGCACATCTTCTGGTTTACTTACTGTTGCTCCTGTTAATGCAAAGAATAATGAATATAGTCCATATCCTAAGCAGAAGTAAACTAAAGTTATAATAAATAGTGTTGGTGTTATTGCTGATACATCAAATATTGAATTTAACACTTCTGGGTCCATGCAAAATTTTGCTGAAACAAGTGCTACAACTATCATTAGTATTACTTGTATTAGTCCAACTATACCAATACCTATTGTTTTTCCAAGTACTATTGTTTTAGAATCTGTTGATGTAACAAGTGTTTCAATTATTTTAGATGTTTTTTCTGTTGTAATTGCTGTTGAAACTTGACCCGCACAGAAAAATACTGCATAGAATAGTACTATTGATATCATCATCATTATAAATACATTTCCTTTTGCTGCATTTTCATCTGTTTCGACAAGGCTTGTTTCAAATTGTGGTTCTATTGCTTGTAACTGTTCTGGTGTTAAGTTTAATTTTGTAATTTGAACATTGCTATATAGGTTTGTAAATGTTGCAACTAGAGTTTGTGGAATTTCTCCATAGTTCATCGCTGCACTTTCAACTATATATTCCATTTTAACATTAGCATTTTCACCTTTTGTAAATTTAATGCATGCATCGAAATCATTCTCAACCTTTTGTTTTATTTCATCTTCGCTTAAATCTTCATTTAATACATTAAATTGGTATCCTAAATTAAGTTCATTTAAGTTTTCAATTTGTCTTTCAAATAAGTTCTCTGGGTCTAAGATTAATAAGTTCTCATTTCCATTTGCATCAAACTTCTGCATTATATTTGGTATGTTAAATGCAAGAACTATCATTAATAAAATTACTATTGTAGAAATTACAAATGATTTTCTTTTTACCATTTCATTAATTGTAAATGATGTTACAACGCCTAGATTTCTCATATTTTATGCACCTACCTTTTCTATGAAAATTTCATTTAAAGTAGGTTTTTTAAATTCAAACTTACTTAAATTTATATTGTTTTCTGCTAATTTCTTAAATAAATTCTGTCCTTCTGTTTGTTCTTTAATTCTAACTAAGTAGTGGTTTTCTCTGTTTTCTAATATTTCTAAACCTTGATTTTTGATTATGTCTTCAATATTATCTTTACTTATAATTTCTATCTTTTCTGATGGATAGCTTTCTTTAATTTCTTCTAAGTTTCCTTGTAGAACTGTATTTCCTCTATTTAGTATAGTTAGGTTAGAGCAAAACTCTTCAATTGATGACATCTGGTGACTAGACATTATTATGTATTTGTTTTTGCTTACAAGCTCTTCTACAACCTTGCTAAGCATTTCTGTGTTTACTGGGTCTAAGCCACTAAAAGGTTCATCTAAAACTATTAATTCTGGGTCATTCATTACAGCTATTATGAATTGAATTTTTTGTTGGTTACCCTTTGATAGCTTTTCAGCAAGCATGTTTCTGTATTCTTCCATATCTAATCTTTTTAACCAATAATCTATTGCCTCTGTAGCTTCTTTTACTTTCATACCTTTAAGTCTTGCAAAATACATTAATTGGTCAAAAATCTTTGTTTTGGGGTATACTCCTCTTTCTTCTGGCATATATCCAAAGTTTACATTTTCCCTTGTAACTTCTTTTCCGTTCCAAGTAATTGTTCCAGAAGTTCTTTTTATTATTCCTAATATCATTCTTATTGTTGTTGTTTTTCCTGCACCGTTTGTACCTAAAAGTCCATAAACACCTGGCTTATCTATTGTAAGGCTTAAATGCTTAACCGCTTCTTTAATGCCAAAACTCTTGCAAACATCCTTCAATTCCAACCCCATAGCACAAGCATCGTTGTCCTTACTTTTCATATAAAACTACCCCCTCTTTTTGTATATTTTTATATATGTCACTATCTTTTTGAATTTCTGTAATTTCAAATAAATCTATGTTTTTATTTAGTTGCTCTACTAATTCTTCAAGCAAGCCATAAAAATTAATGTTTAATAATTTACCGTTGCTATCAATTATTAAATCTATATCGCTTGTTTCCGTTGGGCAATTTTTTGCATAAGAGCCAAATAGAATTGCTTTTTCAACTACTGTATCTTTTAAAATTTTTGCTAATATTGTTTTTAATTCATCAATAGAATAAATTTTGTTAGACATTTATTCCCCTTCTTTCCTAAAATATCACAAATAATTATATACTAAACTTAGCTTTATTGCAATAGTTTTACAAGTTTATTTGCACGAAAAGTAGTGGCTTGTTTGCCACTACTTTTTATTGGTTTATTTACCTAAAACTTCATTAATTTTTTGTGTTGCTGTTTTTACTGATGTTTCGTCTGGTCTCATAACATATAGTTCTTGACTTCCCATTGAGTATGTTGATGCATAATCTCCTGTTCCTGTTAGAGAATTGCTCTTTATTGTCCATGATGGCATTGTGTTTAATTGGTCTTTTACAATTTTGCTTAGTTCATCTTGACCTATATTTGTTTGGAAACTTCCTTCTAATGCACTTAATATGCTTGTATATTTAGTTAATATTGTTGTACTACTTGTTACCTTATCAATAATTGCTGATATTACTTTTTGTTGATTTTTAACCCTTTGATTATCTCCATCTTCAAATGAATATCTTTCTCTGCTGAAGGCTAGAGCTGCATCTCCATCTAAGTAGTTGATGCCTTTCTTGAAACTATAATGTGTTCCATTTGTTGTAAACGCATAATCTGAGTTTACTTCAATTCCTCCAAGTTCATCTACTAATTTAATTACTGTTGTAAAGTTTACTCTTACATAATAGCTTATATCAATATCTAATAAATCTTCAACTGTTGTAACTGTTTCGTTTACTCCATATATACCAGAGTGTGTTAGTTTATCCTTTGCACCATATCTATGAAGAGTAACATAGTAATCTCTAGGTATTGATGTAAGTAGTATTTCATGTGTATTTAGATTTACTGTAGCAATAATATTTGCATCACTTCTTGCAACATTGCTTATATTTCCTGATGTATCTATTCCTGTAATATATATGTTAAAAGCTTTACCTTCAACATTGTATTTTGATTGTGTATCATCTATACTTGCTGTTTTAATTACATGAGTAGATGTATGAATTATTTTAGTATTAGCTTTAAAATCCTTTATTTCCTCATCCAGCATATCATATTGTGATGAACTAACAGCTATTGCATCTGCATATCCTTCTATTAAGTTACTTCCTACTTCTGACAAGCTTTCTTTTTCTACAAGTGTTGCCTTTGCTTTATCTATAATATCCTTTTTAACATCTTCTTCAATTTTGAACATTAAAATTTCTTTACCTTTAAGGTCTATTGGTTTATTGTATTGGCTGTTTTTTTGAACAACTACATAATATTCCTCTGTTTCTAATGCTTCTTTAACCATATTTTTCAAGAACTTCATAGTTACATTTGCATAATTTGTTGCAAATATGTATACAACTGAAAGTATAATTGCAATAATCGTACAAATTACATTTGTTTTGCAAAGTTTCTTTGGTTTCCAAAGTCCTAATGTTACAAGTATTGTTAATATAAGCTCCACTAGGCTAAATATAAGCACATATTTTCCTGGCAACATGTTCATTTTAATTATTGATACAAAGAAAATAATTGTAATTACTAAGTATGCCAATGTTATTAGCTTAAATAATAATGGTGTTTTTTTATTTCCACTTTTCATTGATTTTTTATCTTCTTTCATTCTTTTTCCTTGATTCATTTACATTCCTCCTCAATTTTAATCCCTAGCAAATAAGTCCCTTGTGTATACCTTTTCTTTTACTACTTCTAAGTCTGAATTCATTCTATTTGCAACTATAACATCAGACATCTTTTTAAATTCATCTAAGTCTCTTATAACTTTGCTATTGAAAAATTCGTCTTCTTTTAATGTTGGCTCATATACTACAACTTCTATACCTTTAGCCTTTATTCTTTTCATTATTCCTTGTATTGCACTAGATCTAAAATTATCTGAACCACTTTTCATTGTTAATCTATATATTCCAACAATGTTTGGTTTTCTTGCTATAATTGTTTCTGCAATATGGTCTTTTCTTGTAGTATTACTTTGAACTATTGCACTTATCAAGTTTTCTGGAACATCTTTATAGTTTGCTTTTAATTGCTTTGTATCTTTTGGTAAGCAATATCCGCCATATCCAAATGATGGGTTATTATAATGTGTTCCAATTCTTGGGTCTAAGCACACACCTTCTATAATGTCCTTTGTATTAAGCCCTTTTATTTCTGCATAAGTATCTAATTCATTAAAGTATGCTACTCTTAATGCTAAATATGTATTTGCAAAAAGTTTAACAGCCTCTGCTTCCGTTGAATTCATAAATTTAATTTGAACATCTTCTTTTAAGCATGCATCTTTCAAAAGATTGGCAAATTCTTCTGCTCTTTTTGATTTCTCTCCTACAATAATTCTTGATGGATATAAATTATCATATAAAGCATGACCTTCTCTTAAAAATTCTGGGCTAAACATTATATTATCTATTCCATACTTTTCTTTCATTGCACTTATAAAACCAACTGGTATGGTTGATTTAACAACCATTGTTGTTTCTATATTCATTGATTTAACTTTTTGAATAATGTCTTCAACACTAGATGTATCAAAGTAATTCTTTACATCATCATAATTTGTTGGAGTGCTAATTATAACAAACTTTGCTCCTTCAAAAGCTTCTTTATAATCTAAAGTTGCTTTTAAATTTAAGTTTTTATCTTTAAAAAATTCTTGTATTTCCTTATCTTCAATTGGTGAAATACGATTATTAATTTTTTCTACCTTTTCTGGAATAACATCTAGTGCTACTACTTCATTTTTTTGACTTAACAATGTTGCTAAAGACAAGCCTACATATCCTGTTCCTGCTATTGCTATTTTCATAAAATACCTCCATTACTACTTATTTATTTTAATATAGGTCTTTGTTTATTATATACCATTTTACAAAATTTTCAATACCCTGTTTGAAAGAAGTTTTTGGTTCATATCCAATTAGCCTGTTTGCTTTTGAAATATCTGCAAAAGTTCTTTCAACATCTCCTGGTTGCATTGGTAGTTCCTCAATATTTGGTGTTTTATTTAAAACTTCTGCAATAGTATCTATCATTTCTTTTAAAGAAACTGGTGATGAGTTTCCTAAATTTAGAATTTCATATACATCTTTATTATTATTAACATACTCTATAGATTTTTCAATTCCACTTACAATATCCTCTACATATGTATAATCTCTTGATGTTGTACCATCTCCAAACATTGGAATTGGCTCATTATTTAACATTAATCTTGTAAACTTATTAATTGCTAAATCTGGTCTTTGTCTAGGTCCAAACACTGTGAAAAATCTAAGCATTATAACATTAAAATCAAATAATTTATGGTAAACATGTGTCATAACTTCATTAGCCTTTTTAGTTGCTGCATAAGGGCTAATTGCAAAATCAACAACCATATCTTCCTTGAAAGGAACTTCCTTGCAATTTCCATACACACTACTAGAAGATGCCATAACTAACTTTTTAACATTATGTGCTTTCATTTCCTCTAAAATATTTTGTGTTCCCACACAGTTTACTTCTTGATAATAGATTGGATTATCAATAGAAGGTCTAACACCTGCCATAGCAGCTAAATGAATAACTACATCGACATTTGCTTCATCAAATGCTTTAGCAAGCTCCTCTCTATTTCTAATATCAATTCTTTTTAAAGTGTAATTAGCATTATTCAAATTATGCTTAACATTATCCTCTTTGATTTTTGGGTTATAGAAATCACAAAAATTATCTACAACTATTACTTTATTGCCTTCCTTTAAAAGTTTGTCCGCTAAATGTGAACCAATGAAACCGGCTCCACCGGTGATTAAATATGTTTGCATATGTTCCTCCTATTTTATTCTATTAAATTGTTTTTTTATTTTTTTACAAATTTTTGTATTTAAAAATATTTCACTTATATTATCTAATAATTTTATCTCTACTTTTTCAATTGTTTTTCGTCTTATCAAATCTATGAGCACACATATAATCATAGTAAATGTTATTGAAAATATTGCGTTTACAATTAAAAAGTTAGAGTTTACGTATAAATTACTTTTAAAAACTTTACACCATAATATTTTTCTAACAAATACATTTTCGTGAATAATATACACACCTAGCATGGTTGAAGCAATTTTATTAATTATCTTATTCTCCTTAACTTTTAAGTTTACAAACGATAAAAATATAGTAACTGAGGTTATTAAGGTTAAAATTGAATTCCTTTTTGAAAAGTATAACTCATTTCCCTTGAAAATCTCTATTTTCAGTGATATCAAATCAAATATTAATATAGATATAAATATGCTCAAATACAATATTATACTTGTAGCTATTACCTTTCTGTTATCAACTTTTATAGGATTTCTTTTTAAATATGCTCCCATAATGTATAATGTTATAAACCACAATATATGTGAAAAATGTCTATTTACATTAAAAATTGTTGGTATTATACTTTCAATAACTACAAGCATTAATATTAACTTTATTGTATCACTTTTTTCTAATGTATTTAATAATTTATTTATATATGGTGAAAAAATATATAGTATTATGTAAGCAGTTATAAACCAATACAAAGAAAAAGTGACTGGCATTATTGATTTTTTATATTCGGTTAAAGTTATATTTCCAGCATTAGCAACATTAAACATTATTAAAAAAATTATGGAGTAAGTAACTGTTTCTAGTATTATTTTTACAACTTTTTTTGTTTTAAATTGTGAGTCTACAAGAAAATACCCACTAATCAAAATAAAACAGTTGACACCTATTTCTCCACCGATGGATAGAAATTGTATAATCATTTTATTAATAGTTATTCCATTATCAAATGTAAACTTACTGTATATAGCATAATGATATGCAACTATTAATGTCATGCAAAAAATTCGTAACCATTCTATATTTGATTTTCTATTTTTAGCCACAGTTTTGTTTTCCTTTCTGCCTATGATTTAAGTTTTTAATTATATTTTTAAAATCTTTCATTTCATTTCTATATAGAATAGCATTTATAGGTATTACAACTATTGATGCAATTGTGAAAATTTCTAAAGCATATTTTATCCAAGTAAAATAGTTTGTAAATTCATAATTAGGCAACAATTTTGCAATTAGTATTGTTATAATTCCTTGTATAATAATTACTCCCACTCTAAAGAAAGAGGTTTGTTGTTTTCTTTTTAAAATATATTTATTTGTGTGGTACATAAATTCAATTGTTCTAATCAACATCGCCACAAGAGTTCCTATTGCTACACCTATAATTTCATATTTCCACACAAGAATTATAGAAATTACAATATTACTAATGGCTTCCACCCATGCTCCTTTTTGTGTTTCTTTAAAATGTCCTGCTGCTAATGTAATTCCAATGTATGGTAGCCTTATTGACCATAAAAATTCAGCAAATACAAGTACTGTAGCAAATATTGGTCTTATATAGTTTGCATCTTTTATTCCAAATGTATAAACTTGCACAAATGGAACTATAAGTATTAGAGTACACAAATATGCAATGGTTGTTATTGTATAGTAAAACAATTCATATGTTTTAAAGCTTTTGTTTAATTGTTCCTGTTCTCCCTTTGCAATCATATCTCCAAAAGAAGCATCTACTCCCCCTGTAAAGGCCTGAATTATTGAATTTACGCCTTTAACAACTAGCATGTATACTGAGTATACTGATACTTCTGAAATTTTTGCAAAAATTGTTAATATTGTTATATCTGTATTGTTATGAACAACTGAAGCAATGTGCTGTGCTAACCCAGCCCATTTTTGTTTTAGTTGATAATTTTTATCTGCTTCTTTTAAGTTAATATTATATTTTTTCTTTACATATATATTTTGTGCAATTGGTCTTAAAACAAATATTAAACCACTTACTAGTTTAATTACCTGTATATTTGCATTTACTTTTGCAAGTATAATTATTGCTATTGTGTTTAAAATATACCCAAACATTTGAATAATAGAGGTTACATATGTTTTTTGTTCTGCTTGTAAATATAATTTATATACCATTCCAAAGTAATATTCTGCAAGCGTACTAATTGATATGATTAGTACTAGCGACATTGTATATACAAATGTAAATTCTGCACTTACTATTAATGGATAAATAACAGATAGTACGATTAAATATACAATAAATATTGCAGCAATAACTCTAAAAAACTTTTCTGCAGATTTTAAAATATTTTCTATCTGTTTTTTATCTTTTTTTGCTATTGGCCCATATAAAGCTGATTTTATAACTGGCCCAATACCTGCCTCTAACAGAGTTATATATGCTAAAAATTGTGTTATTGATGAGACTAGTCCGTTAACATTTGAACCAAATTTTTCAATTATAATTTTGGGAACTATAAAGCCACAAATTAAGGTTGTAACTTGCAATAGTAGTGATGAAATTATATTTAAAATTGCTTTTTTACTTCTCAATTTTCTTTCTCCTGTTCTAATTTACAGTGTTTCTTTCTAAAGTCTCTAATACGGTTATCAATAATTTCTCCATTCTTAATAACAACTGCATTTTGAATGCATTCATCTTTATCTTGTTTTATCAAGCAATTAAAATGTTTTGCAAGTGCATTACTAATATACTTAGTAACTGTTCTGTAAAACAATGCAGGTGTATTATCTACAGAGTAATGTTTTATTCCTTCAACTTCATAAACTGGATCATCTATTGTTGTTGGATGTGATGTTTCAATTTCCAAATAAGGATCACAACTTATGTCTATTATAATGCTTCCTGGTTTTAGTCTTTTTAAATCATTTTTATATATTAGTCTATCCTCTCTAGAAGTATCCCACATAACGCAATTAATTATATAGTCATATTTTCCAAGGTTTTCTTTAAATAATTCTTCTAGATTTCTATTGTATACATCAACTTCTGCTCCTAAACCGATTTAAAATTCTTTGTGCACCTTTTGCTGTTTTTCCATTTCCTATAATTGCTGCTTTAGCATCATATGGCATTAATCCTGTATAAAGAATTGCTTGTAGTACCCCAGCTTCACCAGCTATTTCTCTATTCTTGTAAAAAATATATCTTCCTTTTTCAAACATTTCTTCCATTGCAATTACAGTAGCTTTTTTTTCTATAATTTTGCTTGTGAAATCGATATTTTGAACAGCATGGGCCCAACCTAATAAAGTTTTTCCTTCATCAATTTGGTCTAAATAATCAGCATCTCCTAATTTTAAATCTACCACTATATCTTTTTTCAATATTTCTTGTCTTGGAGCAATATGACTTCCCATTTGTATATACTCTTCATCTTCTATACCCAAGCATTTTCCATAGCCTGTTTCGAAATACATATTTTCTGGGTTTGCTATATTTAGTAAATCCTTAGGTAAAATAGCCCTTCTTTTTTCATTATTTTTATGACTTATCAAGAATCCTATTGTTTGCATAATTCTCCTCCTTCAATTTGCAACTTATTCGTAAATATCTCATCTGTTTCTTTTCTTCTGTTAGCATCAAAACCAGCTTGTGGAAAGAATGTAAATTCTCCGAAAATAAATTTTCTCATTAACATTATATAAGTCCATTCTAACAAATTTAATTCCTTTTGATAATTTCTCTACGATTCCAAACATTTTTTCCACACCTAGAGGTTTTTCTTCCAATTCTCCTTCTAATTTAATTCCATCATTGCTCATGTTTCTCATAAAATTCCATTCTTTATTATAAAAATAGAATTTTGGATGTCCTGTTTCTCTTCCTGTACAAATCATTACATAATCCGCTTGTCCATTAAAGCAATAAAATTTATAATCTTTTATATTTGTATGGTCTTTATTTTCCATATATTTTTCTGCAATTATTCTTGGTTTTACGTTTTTATATGGCCATTCTCTATGAATTCGATAATAGTCTCTTTTAAGCCATTTATTTACTTGTTTTTTTAGCTTTTTGTAATCAATTTTGCTCTTATCTTTACAAATAAACACATTTCCAGATGTATGTGTTGGTTTTAGCACAAATTCATTAGGTAATGCATCAAAATCAATATCGTCAAACTTGTCCCAAACTCCAAGTGTTGGAATTATATATTCTTTTCCAATAATATTAGCAACATATTCCTTTGCCTCATACTTATCAACCATTTTTGTGTATTCCGGATTTCTATCATGTAATTTTAACCATTGAAGCTTTTCGTTAAATGTTTTAGGGTTTTCTAAATCAAGTTTTGTACCCATCATTAACTTGTATTTCATCTTTAAAAAAGTTTCGTCTGGTATAAATGAAAGATAGTTTTTATTCATTAAGTATAATATTATTTTTTTTGGTTCTACTATATAACTAATTATTTTATTCATATGTCTTTTTATATCCTTTCAAACAATATGTTTCTATATGGCATTATACTTGCACCGCTCCACATTCTATAAATTCTAAAAATAAGCCAAAGGACTAATGCTACAAATATTATTATATCAAATACTTTTTTGTTTTTAATAATATTTTTCTCTCGATAATACAAGTATAAGTCAGAGTATAGTATATATTTAGGTAAATCGAAAAATAGCATTAATCTATATGCAACATTAATAGAAATAGTAATTGGCAGTAATGCTATCAGAAAGAAGAAACCTTTATAAAAAATATAATGTCCTTTTTCTTTCACATAGCTTACAAACTTATCATCTAAAAACATCATTCCATAAAGTATTAATGTTGGAATGTATCCCCACAACGATATTTGAATGCGATTTGCATAATTTGCAAAGCCAGAATGCTTAATTAAATATATCATAACTGGGAAAGAAATTATACTAATTACTGTAGAAACTACTGGTATTATTATTGCATTTTTCTTGTTAATAAACTTATCTGGAAAATATTTATAGAAAATTGCAAATACCACTAGAATTAATGCTACATAATGTGATAAATATGCAACTATCATTAAAATTATTGCATATATACATTTATCTTGTTTCATTTTTTCCATAGCAATAAATCCAATTGCAGCAACAAAACAATTTCTAATAATATTTAAGCTTTGAAGTAATGGGATGAAAAAAAGTATGACAAAACTTGTTGCGTTTGTATCTTGAATTTCCTTATCTATTATATAAATATATGATATTATTATTGCAGAGTAAATAATAAACTCAAAACAAATATAGTTTCCTCCAAGTATTCTTACTAAATACATTAAATTATAATATATGTATTCATATCCATTAAAAATCAAACTGTTATTTTGGAAAAACTTAACATATCCTAATTCATTAAAGTATTTCATGTATGTCATTGTGTCTGATCCGTCCAATTGTTTGGGTTACAGCTCTAAAACATGAAAAAATTATGAAAACAAGGTATATTACAAAGTAATATAAATACTTTTTTGGTATTTCTCTTTTACCAATTTTGATTCTCTTATCTTTTAATTTGGCTTGCACCGACTTTCTTGCACATAAAGTCATTAACACAGCTAGTAACACATATAATAAAAGTGTTGGCCAGCTCCATCTTTTTTCAATCACGCTAAAACTTCCTTTCATTCTTCATAGACTAATAATAACAATTTTTTATAAAATTCTCACATACTTGCTCTATCATATATTTCTTTTGAATATAAGCTTGCTTACAACCCTTTCTTTGAATATTTTTCTTTTGTAAAATCTGATTTGCCCATTCCTTCGCGCTTTTATTCAATTCTATATATTTTATATTTTCTGTAATATTTGCTTCCTTTGTAATAGTATCTGATACATAGCACTCAAGTCCAGTTGCCTGTGCCTCTATTATTACATTAGGCATTCCTTCAAAAAGAGAGGGAAATACTAATGCATCCATTGCCATATAATATTCATTTACATTAGAAACAGGTGGCATTATTGTAACAAAATCATTTAGTCCTAATAATTGAATTTTATCTTTAATTTTCTCCTCCAACTCACCTTTTCCTATAAGTATCAAATGAGTATTATTATCTTTCTTATGTATTTCATTAAATATATCTATTAGAAATTCATGGTTCTTTTGAATATTAAATCTTCCAACATGTCCAATAACGGTCTTATCCTCTAGTTGTAGTTCTTTCCTTATTTTGTTTCTTTTTTCTATATCAAACTTGAACCAATTATAGTCCAGACCATTGTGTATTATTTGTACTTTTCCATTTTTTACAGCTTTTTCTCCAAACACAAATTCAGCTGCTTCTGTTGATGGAGCTAGTTTTACATTTGGTATTATTCTAGGTAAGAAGCCAAAAAGTCTATTAAAAAATCTACTAAAGAAGCCTCCTGTCACACCTGCGTTGCTTGACCTATATATTAATTTTTTTGCTCCAGCTGCTTTTGCAACAAGCAAATCTAACGCAGCTAAAGACTGTTGACTTGTCCTTAAAACTGATTGATACTTATTTTCTTTTATGATTTTTTTTAAGCCAGAAAATGATTTAAGTGGATGTTTTGATTTAGGTGAAATTATAAAAACTTTTCCTCCCATTTTTTTTATTTCTTCATCATATGCTCCAGCTTTATTAACGCAGAAATCCATTTGGTATTTTGTCTTGTCCAATGTTCTATAAACTTTCATTAAGAATGTTTCTGCTCCACCTCTATCCATACTACTAACTATGCAGAGCAATCTATTAGGTTCAGAAATTTTATCTTCGTAATTCAAATTGCATTCTCCTTATTTTTCTATACTTTTATATAATACTTTAATTGCATTATTGGGTTCAAATTTTTCTACTGATTTTAGTGTTTTATCCTTTATACTTACAACTTTGTTTATATCTTTTAGTTGCTCCAATATGTTTTTAAATTCATCCGGATCATTCATGTCAAATAAAAACGAATTTTCCCCTTCTGTTAAAATATCTACATAATTTTCCCATTTTGAGGCAACTACTGGTACTCCAGCAGATAATGCATCTATTATAGTTCCAGGAATTCCTTCTGTTCTAAATTTAGTCGGAAATAACAGTAAATAATAGTTTTCTAAAGTTTTAACTGTTTTCTCGGAATCCACACATCCAACATATTTAATATATGATGGTAATGTATTTTTTATTTTTTCAAATTCCTCTGCATAATTTTTATCAATTTGTCCATAAATATCTAATGCATACACAGTTTCATTAGCTTCCTCATTTATTTTTTTCACAACATTAATCGCATCTTCTATTCCTTTTTGCTTCATTACTCTTGAAAAAGTGCATAATTTAAGTGGATTGTTATATGTATATTTTAAATTTTCTTTCTTTATTGGTTGTATATTTTTAAAGTTAAGCATTATCTCTACATTTTTAATTCCAAGCTTTAATAATTCTGTTTTCATTTTGGTTGTTTCTACAAATACTTTAGAAAGTTTTCCTATTTCCTTTGTAAGCCATGATTTCATTTTTAGCATTTCTGGTAGCCATCCTCCAACAACCGCATAAAAAATCTTTTTATGGTAAAATTTGTTCCAGAAATTAAAAAGAGGTACAAATACTTTCACACCATTGTGTGCAGGTAAAATTATTAGATTTTCTGTATTTTTTAGTCCTTTTCTACATTTTCTAATAAAAGTTATTGGATGTTTTTTCCAATTAAACGTATCTATTTTGCTAATATTTTCTTCTCCATATTTTTTTATAAGCTCATTGTATATATTTTTTGTTTTTACTGTTTGCCCATCCAAAAACTTATTGTTTCCGGCCAAAGTGACCACAAACACATACTTTGTTCATTAGCTTCTCCCTACTTTATATGTAATATTTTTATAATTCCCCACCAACATATATGAAATACTGAACGTATTACTGATAGGTGTTCTATTTTTCTATATAAATACCAATGATATTTTACTAAACTTAGTTTATTGCTTGATATTGAGTTGTTACGTATTCTATATTTCATCAAAATATCTGGCATTCCATATATAAATTTTTCTTTTTTTAAGATTTGAAGCCATAACGCATCATCATTTCTTTTTCGTATATTAGGCACTTGGAATTTTCCTAAGTTACTAACATTATACATTACTGTTGAATTTCCAACTGGGCAATCTAATAGTATCCTATTATAATCAGCTTTTTTCTTAGGTTTGAATACTTTATTTAGACTATCTCCTTTTTCATTCATCTTTTCATATGCAGTACAAGTAAAATTATAGTTATTATCTATCATAAATTTTACTTGTTTTTCCAATTTATCTTTTATCCATATATCATCACTATCTAAAAATGCCATAAATTTTCCACTTGCATTTTCCATAGCTATATTTCTTGCTGTTGCAGCTCCACTGTTTTCTTTCAATCTGATGTATTTAATTCTTTCATCTTTTATAGATTTTACAACTTCCTCAGTATTATCATTCGAAGCATCGTCAACAATAATCATTTCCCAATTTGTGTAGGTTTGATTAATTACTGATTTTATGGTTTCCCCTATAAATTGGGCACAGTTATATGTTGGTGTAATTATAGATATTAAGTACTCCATATTAAATTCTTCCTCTTTCTATTATTTTTTTAGCTTCTTCAATTTTAGTAAGATAATCAACTTCATCGATTACTTTATTTCTCAATAAATAGTCTCCTAAATCTTCTGCCGTTTGCATTCCATCTGTTTCTATGTTTTCCCTTTTAAACACTTTCTCAATTGTTTTCAATATTATCTTACAATCGTTTTTAAAAAAAACATTATTAATATACTCTAAATCATAATTTATTTTTTGTTCCCATGTAATATTATTTCTTCCATTTATTTGTGCTAACCCCGTCAAACCTTGTCTCACTTTGTGTCTTTTTCTTTGTTGTTCTGTCATGAATACCATATCTCTAACTAACTGTGGTCTTGGTCCTACAATACTCATATCGCCTTTTATAATATTTATAAGTTCTGGTAACTCATCTAAACTTGTACTTCTAAGCATTTTTCCAAATTTAGTTAAGCGTTTTTCATCAGGTAATAATTTGCCATTTTCATCTTTTTCGTCTGTCATCGTTCTAAATTTATATAAAGTAAATATTTTTTCGTTCTTTCCTGGACGTTGCTGTTTAAATATTGCAGGTTTTCCAAGTTTTATTCTGACTAGCACCCAAAGTATAATCATTAGTGGCATTAATATTATCAATGCCACCAGACTTAATGTGAAATCTAATATTCTCTTAATATATTTAGCATACACTTGTTACTCTCACTCCATTTTAAAATAGGTTTTTTATTGTTTCTATAACCAACTCTTGTTGTTCTTTTGTCATTTTTGTATCACTTGGTAAACACACTCCATTTTGGAATAATTCTTCTGCATTACTTCCATTTGTTCTTGTAGTAATAAAATCATATTTTTCAAATATTGGTTGCATATGCATTGGTTTCCACACTGGTCTAGATTCAATATTTTCCTTTTCTAATGCTTCCATAATTTGTATTGGTTTCACATTGCTATTTTCATTTATTTGAATACATGAAAGCCAATGGTTTGGTCTTGTGTTTTCTACTACTGGTTGTAGTGTAATATATTTTATGTCTTTAAAGGCTTCTTTGTATGTATTGTATATGTTAGTTTTTTGTTCTACTCTCTTTTCTAATACCTTTAATTGTCCTCTACCAATACCTGCACAAACATTGCTCATTCTATAGTTATACCCAATTTCCGAATGTTGATAATGACGTGCTTTATCTCTTGCTTGCGTAACCCAAAATCTTACCTTTTCAATTCTTTCCTTATCATTACTTACAAGCATTCCTCCACCACTAGATGTAATAATTTTATTTCCATTAAAAGAAAACACTCCGTATTTTCCAAAAGTACCTAAAAATTTTCCTTTATATGTACTTCCTAATCCTTCTGCAGCATCTTCTATTAATGTTGTGTTATGTTCTGCACATATCTTAACTATTTCATCCATTTTAGATGGATTTCCATATAAGTGTACTACAATAACAGCTTTAGGGTTTGGATATTTTTCAAAAGCTTTCTTTAATGCTTCTGGATCCATGTTCCAAGTTTCTTTTTCACTATCTATAAATACTGGTGTAGCATTTTGATATATAATTGGGTTTGCTGATGCTGAAAATGTAAGTGATGAACAAAATACTATGTCATCTTTTTCTACTCCAGTTGCTTTTAATGCCATGTGTATAGCTGCAGTTCCTGCAGATAATGCTGCTCCATTTTGACTTCCAACATAAGCACATAATTCTTCCTCAAACTTATTTACGTTTTCTCCAAGTGGTGCTATCCAATTTGTTTCAAATGCCTCGTTTACATACTCTTTCTCATAACCTTCATCAGACATGTGTGGTGAAGCCAAATAAATTTTTTCTTTCATTTTACCTCTTCCTTTCTATTCTTCTGGTTCATGGTACGTTGGTACTACATTTTTCATAACTTCTTTTACTTTTTCAATTGAATAATCCTCATTATATTTTATATTTCCCAATTCATATAGTTTTTCGTTTAATTCTTTTTCTTCTAAATGCATTGGTTGTGTTATAAATATCTTATCATGTTTTGTTGAAACCAAACCTTCTTCTGCCATAAGTAATTCTTCATATAGTTTTTCCCCTGGTCTTAAACCTGTTATTATTATTGGTATATCTACATTTGGTTCATATCCCATTAAACGTATTAAACTTACTGCTAAGTCATATATTTTTACTGGCTCTCCCATGTCTAATACAAATATTTCTCCACCTTTTGCATATGTTACTGCTTGTAATATTAGTTGTACTGCTTCTGGAATTGTCATGAAATATCTTGTTATTTCTTTGTGTGTTACTGTTACTGGTCCACCTTTTTCTATTTGTTTTTTCATAAGTGGTATTACTGAACCATTGCTTCCAAGTACGTTTCCAAATCTTACTGCAACAAAGTCTGTTTTGCTTGTTTTGTTTTTTGTTTGTACTATCATTTCGCAAACTCTTTTTGATGCTCCCATTATGTTTGTTGGATTTACTGCCTTATCTGTTGAGATTAAAACAAATTTTTCTACTCCAAATTTATCTGCACAATTAACTACATTATATGTTCCAAATACATTATTGTGTATTGCTTCTAATGGACTTGTTTCCATTAGTGGAACGTGTTTATGTGCTGCTGCATGGAATACAACATTTGGTTTGTATTTGTTAAACACTTCTTCTAGTCTTTCTTTATCTCTTACACTACCTATAATTGCTTTTATATTTGCTGTTGGATAGTCTGCTTCTAGTTCTCTTTCTATATCATACAAAGTGTTTTCGTAAATATCTAGTATTACTAGGTTTTGAGGTTTGTATTTTATAATTTGTCTACAAAGTTCTGAACCTATTGAGCCTCCTCCACCAGTAACTAATACTGTTTTATCCTTTATTAAGTTTTTGATGTTCTTATTATCTAGCTCTATTGGATTTCTACCAAGTAAGTCTTCTATTTGCACATTTCTTAAGCTGTTCATTGCGCCTTGTCTATCTATGACTTCTTCTGTTGTTGGTAGCACTCTTGTTTTTACTCCTGTTTCTTGGCATATTTCTAGAATTTTTCTTCTTGATACTGCATCAATTTTGTTAATTGCAAAGAAAATTTCGTCTACATCATATTCTTTAGCAAATCTTGGTATTTCGTATCTAGTTCCTATAACTTTTATGCCTAGTATATAGTGGTTTAATTTGTTTTTGTTATCATCTATTATTCCTACAATGTTGTATCTATCTCTCATTGAGTTTTTTATTGTTATTATTATTTCTCTTGCACCCATTCCTGCACCTATTATTAATAGGTTTTTAGCTTTTACTTTTGTTTTTTCTTGATTGCCATATTTTGCACTTGCTTTTCTGCTAAGTATTGATCTTCCTGCTAATCTATACATAACAAATACACCTGCTATTAAAATACCAGATAGTAAATTCATTTTTATTGTTAAATACTCTAATCCTAAAATTTTTGCTATAACTGTAATTGTTCCTACTGATAATATTGCACTAATTATATATTTAACATAGTCTTTGCCAACCTCATAATGAAGCATGTTTTGATACATATGGAATACATTTAGGAAAATTTCATATATTACAATACATACGCCAACTTGCTTTATGAATGAAACAGGTTGAACCTTTATACTTAAGAATATCATTGAAGCTATATAGCCTGCTATTATGATTAAAATATCTATTATTACTAGAAGTAAATTTCTATTTTTTCTTATAATTTCTACCATTTTAATGGCTCCCTTTTTTCTGTTTTTAATTTTTAATTTTCTTTTAACATTTTACATTATATTCATTTAAAATGCAATATTTTTAGGACTTTTTTTGATATTTTTCGCTTTATTTTTATCTTTAATTTTTAAATAAATTTTCTATAATTAGCTAATACTAAGTATTATGGAGGTTTTATATGAATGATATTGAAATTTTAAAAGAAATTAATCAAAATTCAAAAATGGGTATGGATTCATTAACTACAATTTTGAAAAAAGTTACAGATGAGGATTTTAAAGATTTATTAAATACTCAGCATAACGAATATCAAAATATTTATGACAGAACTCAGGAATTGCTTGTAAAGAATAATGCTGAAATGAAAGATACTCCTAGCATGCAAAAGGCTATGTCGTGGATGGGTATTCAGCTAAATACTGCAAATGATAGCAGTAATTCTAAATTATCAGAACTTATTATCCAAGGTAATGATATGGGAGTTATTAAAGGTACAAAACTTCTTAATAACTATTCTTTTATGAACAAAGAGATTAAAAATATTCTATCTGATTTTGTTAGGCTTCAAGAAAAAAATATTGATGACTTGAAACAATATTTGTAATAACCTTCTGTTTAGTAACTAAAGGAGTTTCTGCTTTGAAACTCCTTTGTTTTTACATTTCTATTTCCACCTCATATATTCCACCATCTCCATTTAGGATTATTTCTTTTTCAGGAACTTTTCTTCCATTTAGGTAAACATTTTCCACTCCTGTATTTTTTCCATTATAGTTTTTTACATTTATATTATAAATGCTGTTTTTGTATCTGTATCTTATGCTGTACTCTTTCCAGTCTTTTGGAATACATGGGTTAATTCTTAAAACTTTGTTTTTGATATCCAACCCTAAAATATTTTCTAGCCCTGCTTTATAAAACCAGCTACTTGAACCTGTGTACCATGTCCAGCCACCTCTTCCTGCTAAGTTTCCTGCTCCATATATGTCTGCTGGTATAACAAATGGTTCTACTTTATATTTTAAGGCTGTTTCTTTTGTTCTTGAATGTTCTATTGGGTTTATCATTCTATAATATTCTAGTCCTTTATCTCCAAAGCCCAGTTTTGTAAATGCTATTATTGCCCACATGGCAGCATGTGTATATTGTCCACCATTTTCTCTTACTCCTGGCAAGTATGCTTTTATATAACCTGGCTCTATTTTTGTTTTATTAAATGGTGGATCTAATAGTTTTATTATTCCATTTTCTTTGTCTATTAAATGATTTTCCAAACTTTCCATTGAAATATATTTCTTATCATTATCTGCTGCTCCTGATATTACTCCCCAGCTTTGTGATATACTATCTATTCTACATTCTTCGTTTTCTATACTTCCAATTGGCTCGCCATCATCTGTAAATGCTCTTTTGAACCATCTTCCGTCCCAGCCATTTTTGTTTAATGCTTTCTTTAAATTATCTCTTATTTCAATATATTTCTTAGCTCTTTCGTTATCAGAAACTTCTTCGCATATTGGAATAAACCTATTTAATACTTCATATAGGAAGAAACCAAGCCATACGCTTTCTCCTCTTTTTTTGTTGCCAACTGTGTTCATTCCGTCATTCCAGTCTCCTGAGCCTATTTTAGGCAAGCCGTTTTCTCCAAAGTTTAACGATTTTTCTATTGCTTTTATACAGTGTTCATATAAGCTTCCCTTTTCGTTTGCTTCTAAATACAAATCATATAGTTCATCTACTCCATCTTCTAGTGGTTCACCCTGCAAGTATGGAATTTCAATATCTAGTAGGCTCTTATCTCCTGTATATTCAATATATTCGCTTGTAACATAGCATAGCCATAAAAGGTCATCTGAAAATCTTGTTCTTATTCCTCTATTTGTTTCCTCATGCCACCAATGTTCTACATCTCCTTCTATAAATTGATGTTTTGCCTGTGTTAGTATTTGATTTTTCATTAATTCTGCATCTATATATTTTACTCCAAGTGTATCTTGTAGTTGGTCTCTAAAGCCTACTGCTCCACCAGATTGATAGTATCCTGTTCTTGCCCATAACCTAGAGACTATTGTTTGATAAATTGCCCAACCATTTAATAATATATTCATAGATTCTAACGGTGTTTTTACTTGCACACGTGTTAGTAGTTCATACCAATATCTTTTTACTCTGTTTAGTTCTTCTTTTGCATTTGATATTTTTGAATATTTATATGCCATGTCTTTTGCATTAAGCATATTGTTTTCTTCACCTAATGATAGTATTATTTCTTTGCTTTCAAATGGTTCTAGGTTTACTTCTAATTCTAATGCTATACATGAACTTTCTCCTAAACCATTTTGATTTCCAAGTGTTACTTTATCTAATGCTGCTGGTTTTGTTATATCTCCGCTTCCCTATAAATTCTTCTTTACTTCCTGTAAATGATACTATCTTTTCACTACTTCCAACAAATGTTATAGCTCCTTTGAAATTATCTGTATATAGATTTTGTGCAGTTATGCAATTTGCTTTTGTTTCTACATTTATATATCCATTTGTTTGTTTTTCGTCTTCCCCAAGTACTGGTTTTATATAGTATAAAAGTTTTAGATTTTTTGTTTTATCTGAAGTGTTTTTTAAGTTTAATATATTAATTTTTGCTTTATCCTCTAATGCTACAAATGTTTCCATTTTCTGTATTATTTGGTCTTTTGCTGTTTTTATTGTAACATATCCAAAACCATATTTAACATGGTACTCTTGTGGTTCATGACCTATATTTTGGCTAAGGCTCCAAACCCTTCCTGTTTCTTTGTTTTTCATATATATTATTTCAGAAGGAATATCTATATTGCTACTGTTATTCCATGCTGAAAGTCTGTTTAGCCTACTATTTTTACTCCATGTAAAGCCTCCTAAGTTTTGTGTTACAACTGTTCCAAAGTTTGGGTTTGCTAAAATATTACTCCATGCTGTTGGAAGTTTATTTTCATTGCTTATTTTCATTTTGTATTCTAAGCCATCCTCTGTAAACCCTCCATAATCGTTATAGTATTTTAAGTTGGTATAGTCTTCGTTTATTAGCTCCATTTCGCCATTTTCCATATAAATATCATTATTTTCAATTCCAATATTTTTTATACTATCTTGATATTCTTCTTCTAAGTCTTTTAATTGGGTATCTATATTTCCAAGTGATGCATCTAATTTTAAGTTACTTCTAAATTCTAGTAGTTCTAAGTCTTCCTTTGTTATTTCTTTTGCATTTATTACAAATATTCCACCAAATGTATTTTTTAGGAATGCTAGTTGTTTGTTTTGTATTTCGTTTTCTATTTCAAACTGTATAAAATGCTCATAGCTATTCTTTTCTTCGTTTAATATTACTAAATCTATTTTGATGTTTTTGCTTCTAAAAAATTCCATTGCTTTTAGAGTGTCTTTTATTACATGCATATCGTTTACATCTTTTATTTTAACAAGCAAGATTGGTAAATCTCCAGATATTCCATATTTCCATAATTCGCTTTGCGAATATACTCTTTTAGGTAGTTTTGCCATTACCTCTTTTCTCATTGGGTTTTGGAATATAAGGTAACCAAGCATTTTTTGATATTTTTCTATGTCACTTGCTTTTAGCCCTAGATATACTGTTTCTGCCTCTGTTTTAGCTTTTGATAATTCAAATACCTTGCTTATTGTTTTTTCATTTGAATAGTTACTAATTAATTTTAATATTTGTTCTTCTTCAAAACCTGCTGATATTACTAAGTCTAATGTTGCAGTTTCTCCTGGCATTATTTTTATAGTTTTCTTTATTGCAAGTCCTGGATCTGTAACTAAACCTAAACTTTTTGAAAATGGTTTTGAATTTTTTATTGCTTCTGGCATTCTTAAATTGCCTGTTCCTATAAATTTCTCTTTATCTATCTCATATTGTGCATCTCCTATTGTTTCACTTTCTGTGTATAGGCTTACACCTGCATAAATATCTCTTTGCTTTGGTCCACGTTTTTTTCTTTTTATTAAAATATTTCCATTTCCTATTTCTTTAAATATTAAAAATAGGTTGTTAAATGCCGTATGTGCATAGTCTTGTATATCTGTTGATAATACTGGTTCGAAGTAACTTGTAACCTCAAGTGTTTCTACATTATTTCCATTGTTTTTTAGGCTTAATCTCCTTATTTCTACTGGTTCTTCTGGTGCTACTGTTATTTTGGTTTTTACTTCAATACTACCTTCTATTTTTTTGTATTCTGTTTTATCTTGTGCAAATGTTACCTTTCCTTTGCCTTCTGGTAGGTTTGAATATATTTGCTTTGTGTTTAGGTTCTTTATATAAAAACATATTCCTTGGCTATAGTCTGCTGTTTCTTTGTATCTGTTTATTAATAAGTTTTTATACTTGCTGTACCCTGTTCCTTTCAGAGTAGAAACTATGGTGTATTTTCCATTTGAAATTACATTTGATATGTTTAGGTTTGTATTTAATTTTGTATATACTTTTTCGCTATAATTTTCGTAATCTTTTAATTTTAGTTTTTGTACTTTTTCTTTCTTTTCCTTTGTGATTATTGCTTTTTCTGGCATGCGTTCTTGAAGTAATATATCTATTGCTTCTATTTCTGGATTTGAACTAAATCTTTTTACTAGTATTTCATTATTAATTAAGTTATTTATTGAAAGTAAAATTAGTCCCTGGTGGTGTGCCATGTATGTTTTTACTGGTTCATAAGTTTTACCATATTGCAACCTTGATATAGTGTAATCTATTGATTCATAAAAGCCATATTCTCCATACATATCTTGTCTTTCTAATTGTCTCAAATTATATATTGCTTCTACTGGGTCATATTTTAAACTTAAGAATATTGCATAAGGCGATACCACCATATCTTCTTCTAGTCCTCTTTTTAGCCCAAGCCATGGTATTCCAAAGGCTTTATATTGATAGTTGTTGTTAAAATCTCTTAGGTTAAACGCCGCTTCTGATATTCCCCATGGAAGATTTAGCTCTTTAGCATATTCTTTTTGGCTCATTAGCATAAAACGGCAAGATTCATCTAATAAACTTCCTTTGTAAGTTTTTATATTTATATTTGGCATTAAATATTCAAATGCAGTTCCAGACCATGATATAAGTCCTTTGTATCTATTTAAGCTAGTTAAAGTCCTACTTAAACTGCTCCAATGTTTTACTGGTACATCTTGTTTTGCTATTGCAATTAAGCTGGCTTGCCTTGCTTCTGATGCTAATAAGTCATAATATGAGTCTGTTAGTTTATTTTCTTCAACATTGTAACCTATTGAGAATATTCTTTTCTTTTCATCATATAGAACACTAAAGTTTGTATTTTTAATTATATTATCTATTGAGTTTATAATGTCTGTTGTTTTATCTGTTTGATTTTCAATTAAGAACTGCTTTAATGTGTATAAATATCCGTATAAAATTTCCACTATCTACTGTTGATACATACCTTGGCACTAGTGGTTCTAGCGTTTTTGTATTGTACCAATTATATAAGTGCCCATTCCATTTTTGCAGGTTTTCTATTGTTGTAATCATTTTTTGTATTAAATCTATGGCATTGTTTAGGTCTACAAAGCCCAAGTCGTAGCTTGAACAAACTGCAAGTAAGCCAAGTCCAATATTTGTTGGCGAAGTTCTATGTGCAATTTTTTCTTTTCTATCCAATTGGTAATTATCTGGTGGTAGGAAGTTGTTTTCTTGGTTTATATTATCTTCAAAAAACTTCCATGTTTTTTTAGCAACTTCTAAGCAATATTTTACATCTCTTTTAGTAATTTTCTGTACTGCTTGTTCTTCCTTTTCTTCTTGGCTTATATAGCAAATTATTACTGGTGCAAAAATAAATATTGCTCCAAATATTATGAATGCTACATCAGTTCTTATAATTTCTGCAATTAGCAGTAAAGCTCCAAAGAGAATATTTGCCCACATACTTTTATAGTATGCTGATATTGTATTCTTGCTTTGTCTTTCCGCTTCTTCTGATGTCATCCATTCAAGTAAATTTTGTTTTGATATATTTACCCTATATATTGTTTTTACAATTGCATTCAAATTGCTATATGCCTTACTTGGCAAAACTGCAAGTTCTAAGAAACCTCTTATTATGCTTGCTTTTATTCCACTTATAGATTTTAAAATGTTTTTATGTGCTGATATAAATTCTGAATTTACATTTTTTCTAAAAATAATATAGTTAATTATATCTAGAATTGTTGGTGCTTCTAAAGCAATTAATGCAAGTATTGCAATTACTGCACTTGGGAGGTTTAATATTTTTAAAATAGAAGAAACCAATAACAATAATGCAACTGTTACTGTAATTAAACTTCTTCTTAAATTATCTAAAATTTTAAATTTTGAAAGAATGTTTAGTGGGTTTATTTTCTTTGTTTTATCTCTTATTGTAATTACATTTGTAATCCATTTTGCTATCTGCCAGTCTCCTCTTATCCATCTATGGTTTCTTGCTATATAGCTACTATATTTGTATGGAAACCCATCTAATACTAGAATATCTGTTGCTAGCCCACATCTTAAGTAACTGCCCTCTAGTAAATCGTGGCTAAGCACTGTGTTTTCTGGTATTTCATCACATAATATTTTATGAAAAAGCTCTAAATCGTATATTCCTTTTCCTGTAAAAATTCCTTCTCCAAAGTTATCTTGGTAAACATCTGAAATTGCATTTGTATACGAGTCTGTTCCACCCGCTCCTGCATAAATTTTAGCAAATAGACTTTTTCTGCTTGAAACAAGGTCTACACCTACACGTGGCTGTATAAGTGCATGTCCATCTATTACTATGTTTTTTCTTTTATCAATAACTGGTGTGTTTAATATGTGTGCCATTGCTCCTATAAGTTCTTTTGCTGTACCAAGGCTTAAGTTTGTGTCTGCATCTAGTGTTATTACATACTTAATGTTTAATTTATTCTTTATTGTGTTTACTCTAAACTCATCTTTTCCTGTTAGTATGAAACTATTAAATTGGCATATCATACCTCTTTTTCGTTCCCAACCCAAGTAGCATTTTTCTCCTCTACACCAAACTCTGTTTCTATATATGAAGTAAAACTTTTCTTTTTCTCCTGTTTTTACATATTTTTCGTTTAGTCTTTTTGTCTGTTTTATTCCTTCTTCTATTATATCTTTATCAAAAGGTTCTATTTCATTTTTTGATGATGTGCAATCTCCGTAATAGTGTAAAATACAGGTTTTCTTCTTTGTTTGCTAAATAATATACTTCAATTTTCTTAAACAATTCTATTACTTTTTCTTTACTGTTTACAATTGTTGGAATTATTACCATTGTGCTATATTCTTCTGGTATTCCATTTTGAAAAGCAAGCTTTGGTAATGGCTTTGGTTTTACAAACTTTCCTAGTATATAGTTTAAAGCTTGAATATATATTTCGGAAACTGGTACTACTGAAAGGCATACTACAAATATTGCAACAGGTAAGTTTATTTTATAGAAAACGTATATACCAATTAATATGCTAAAAATGATTGTAAATATATATATGCTAGCTATATAGGCGGTAGGCTTTTGTGTTTTTCTTTTTTTCTTTATTCCAAGTTTATTGTTTAATAAATTTTCGCCTCTATCTATTAGGTAATAGCCAATATGCTTCTTTTTAGGCTGTTTTGCTTTTTGTGCTAGTTCTAAAACTTTTTTTGTTATATATATTTCAGACATATTTGTTTTTTGTGATAGCTTTTTAATTTTATTCCTGTAACATTCTTTTGTTTTGTAGTCCATCTTTCTATAAACATCTGCTGGGTCTTGCCTTAATAAGTCTTCAACTCCATTTATCTCCTCAAATAAACTTAAGAAGTTTATTCTGTTTATTTGTCGTATACTTGTTATGCTATTTCCTATTAAAACTTTTTGAATTGCTATATCAAAGTGTTCTTTCCTAATAACCTCTGAGACTGTAAGGCCTAGCTTGTTTACCTGTTCTTCTAATATGTTTAAATATGCGTTTCCAGTTTTACCATATCTTTTTAGTTTATAAGACATGTATTCAATAAATGGGAAGCTTGAATTTTTATACATTTTTGTATTTGCTCTTATCTTTTTATACTGTTGTTTATGGTTTTCTTTTTTATCTACTAATCTTTCTACTATTTCCTCTACTTTGTATTTTTGTATTTGGCTTACCATTATTTTTTCGCATACTACTCTTATGTTCTCTATAATTGCAATGTTTAAAAATATTGGTAAATTCCATATTTCTTCCATACTAAGTGTTTTTCTACGTTCATATGCTAATAAGCTTAAAGTTAAAGTTTCTTCATCTACTTTGCTATCTGTATATGATATTATTTCTGAAGCTAGCACATAAATTCTTGCAAAACCCTTATATGTTCCTGTGCTTATCCCTGGAAAGTTTTTATATTTCTTCTTGGTTAGGTCATTTTTAATGTTTTTTACGGTTTCTTCTATAATGTAAAAATTGTCTAAAAGCCACTCTCCTGCGGGATATATGCCTATATTGTTTTTAATATGTTCATTCAAAGTGTTATATGTTATTTGTATGAAATTATAGTTATCCATTAATCTATTAATTGGATATGTTTCTACGTCGCTTTTCATATCTATTTCATAGTTTACAGCGATTTTTTCCATATAGTTTTGTAATTGTTCTTTATCTAAGGTTACACCTTTTAGATTTAAGTATTTATAACTTTTCAAAATAAAAACCCTCTCTATTGGTAAATTTATTCATATTTTTACCAATAAAAAGGGTTTTATACTTTTATTTTAACATTTCAGCAACTAGTCTACTTGTTCCTAATCTATCTGCACCTGCTTTAACAAATGCTTCTGCATCATCAAAATTCTTTATTCCTCCAGCTGCTTTAATTTTTTTGCCATTTTTCATGTGTTTTTTAAATAGCTCTATATCTTCTAATGTAGCTCCACCTGTGCTAAAGCCTGTTGATGTTTTTATATAGTCTGCATCAGATTGAGATACTATTTCACACATTTTTATCTTTTCTTCTTCTGTTAAAAGACATGTTTCTATTATAACTTTTAAAATTCTTCCATTGCATTTTGATTTTATTCCATTTATCTCATTTAAGATATAGTCATAATTTTTCTCTTTTAATTTTCCTACATTTATTACCATATCTATTTCATCTGCGCCATCTTCAACTGCTTGCTCTGTTTCATACATTTTAACTTTGGTTAAATTATATCCATTTGGGAAACCTATTACTGTGCATATTTTCATTTTGTCTCCTACATATTCTTTTGCTTGTTTTACAAAGCATGGTGGTATGCAAACAGATGCAGTATTGCATTTTATTGCATCATCACATAGTTTTTTTATGTCTTCCCATGTTGATGTTTGTTTAAGTAAAGTATGGTCAACTTTTTTTAATATTTCTTCTTTCATAAAAATTCCTCCCTATTTTATACAAATTTCTTTGTTTTATTGCTTTTTTATTTTTATAATGTTATAATCAATTTAACATATTTTTACTAAAGATTTAAGGATGTGATTTATATGGATAAGTTAATTTTCTCACCTTTAGACATCACAGACATTGAATTAAATAACAAACCAGAAGAATTATCTATTGAAGATATTTTAAACAATGACGAAGATACAGAAAGTTCTTTAAATAATAGTGAAGTTTTTGAAAATGTTGATACTCTTGAGTTTCAAAGTTTTAATAGTTTTATTAAAAATGAACAATCTTTAGATAATCAATCTGTTCCAGCTCAAGAAAGTGAAGTTGAATGTACTGCACTTGTTGAGTTAAAACCTCATGGCTTACTTGTTGCTCAAACTATGTTTAAAAAGAGCATTAGAATTTCCATTAAATCATTTTTAATTTCTTTATCTTTAGGTTTTTTGAATTTATTTATTTAAAAGTTTCGCCCAAAATTATTTTGGGCGTTTTTGTTTTTAATATTCGTACCACATTCCCTCACTTTGCAATTTTTCTATAATTTGCTCGTGTTCTGCATTTGTTTTTGTGAAATATAGTTTTCCGTTTTTATCTGCTACAAAGAATAAGTAGTCTGTTGTGTTTGGTTCTATTGCAGCTTCTATACTTGCTTTTCCAATTGAACAAATTGGTCCAACTGGTAGTTTTCCTTCCATTCCTGGTCCCCTTGTATTGTATGGGTTTTTAGCATTTATTTCGCTTAAGTATAAATCTCTATCTCCCATATTTGCTTTTACTGAGTAATATGTTGTTACATCACTTCCAAGTGATATATTATTTTTTAGTCTATTATAAAATACGCTTGCTACATCTTTTCTATCGCTATCATTCATTCCTTCGGTTTCTACAACTGAAGCAAGTGTTAATAGTTCATGAACTGTGTAATTACTGTTTTCTATTTCTTCTTTGAAAGGATCTAAAACTTCTTCCATTTTATCTAGCATTTTTCCAAAAATATCTTCTATTTTTTCGTCTTTATTTGCTATTGCATATGTATCTGGAAATAGGTATCCTTCTAGTGAATAGTAAATATCGGTATTTTTAATTTCATCTGTTAGGAACCAATATTTTGCAATTAGTGTATCTAAGTATTCTTCATTTTTTAATAATTCATATACTTCTTCTTGTGTATGATTTGTTTTTGCTTCTATTGTTTCTGCAAGCCACCACATTGGCTTTCCTTCTAGGTATGTTATTGTTGTTTGGTTTGGATCATACATTATTCCTGTTTGTAGCATATCTGTTATTTCTTTTAGTGTCATGCTTTCTTTTAGGTAATATGTACCTGCTTGGAAGTTTGATATTTTATTTAATTTTACATATATTTTGAAAGCGTTTTTGCTTCTTATTAGTTTGTTTTCTTTTAATATGTCCGCAATTGCACTTGTACCACTACCTAGAGGAATTTCAGTTTTCTTTTCCTCTATATTTTTGCTAACTGGCTTTGTTAATATTTTGTATGTTCCTAAGGCAAGCAATATTGCTACTAATATTACTGCTATTATTATAATTATTATCTTCTTCATTTTCATACCTCTCTTATTTAACTTCTGTTATTAAGTAATTTACTATTCCTGTGTATGTTTCTGTATTTATTCCATTGTTACTGTTTATTACTAGATTTGCCTTTATTCCACGTTCTTTTAGTTTTGGTGCAAGCTCTACAATAAATCTTTCTACGTTTTTATCTATACTATCTGCTATTATGTTTATTCCGTTTATGTCATCTTTTCTAGCTATACTTGCAATGTTTTTTACTGTTTTTGTTCTCTCATCAAAATTGCTTAAATCAACATCTCCAATTTTCAAATTAGCCCATACTTTAGTATTTTCACTGCTTTTTAAAGTTTCTGTATTTTTTATTAAAATGCCATCATTTGTTAATTCAAGTAAGTCTTGTATAACTATTTTTTCACTATCCAAATCTATTGTTTCTCCATCTTTTAGGCTAATATTAATATTTTGTGTTTGCACTTCTTGTTCCATATCTTTTCTTAGTATGTATTCATTAGTTAATGTGTTTGCTTTTACGTATCCAACAATTCCATCTTCTGTTCTAATTAATCTCCAGCCCTTGCTTGTTGTATAAAATGCGCTAACAGTTTGGCCAATTTCAAGCTTTCCAATCTTTTTAGATAATGCTCTTGGTTTAAAACGTATATCAGTTTCTGTATCACATTCTGCTTTTATCATACCTTTGTTTAGTTTATCTATTATAACTATTTTTTCTGTTTCTAAGTAACTTGTTTCTATATTATACACAGTTTCCACTTTTTTAATTGGCACATATACAGTATTATCAGCTTCTATTGCTTGGTAAAGTGTATCAAACACAGAGCCATCTATTTTAATTTCTTTTTCATTTAGTTTCATACTTGCAACTGTTACTTCTGATGTAGCAATTAGCAATTTTTCCTCTGCATCATAATAAAATGTTTTGTCTAATAGTTGCTGTATATCTTCCTTTGATATATATACAACTCCGTTCTCATCTAAGTAAATTGGCTTTTGAAGCTTCTCTGTAACATTCTCGTCCCCAATTACTAGGTTTATAACATTCTGAAATTTGTTTCTTTTATACCCAGGTGCTGTGTTTATTATAAATGCCACTATTATTAGTGCTATTACTCCAATTATTATATTTCTTATGAATTTTCCTTTTTGTATTTTAAGTTTCATATAATTATCCCTTTCTTTTTTCTTTAAATAGTATATCAAAAAATTAGAAAGAATAATATAGTTTTTTGGAAAATTTTTAAATTTTTTGAGGTAAATAAAAACAAAAATCGTTTATCAAATTATTTCATTTTTTAAACGATTTTTGTTTATTATTTATTTAGAGCTATCTTAATTTTTACTAAACTCTAAAGTGACTTCATCTGTTCTTCAGTTACAACTTCAACTGTTGTTGTGCTTGCATTGCTTTCAGCTTCTACTCTAGTTTTCATTGTATCATTTAGGACATAAATTTTGAGATTAGAATTAGAATTATAAAATGCCTTATTTCCGATACTTACATCAGTTGCTAATATCTTAATTATAATTTGTTTTATATTAGTGTTATAAAAAACAAACTCTCCTATTTTTTTTACATTTTTTGGAATGATAATTCCCTCTAAACTATTACAATTTTGGAAAGAATAGTCCTTTATCGTTTCTAAGCTTTGAGGCAAATTGATTTTTGTTAAAGATGTACAATTGCTTATTGCCCCAATTCCTAAGTTTTTAATTCCTTCTCCAATAATTATTTTATTTATATATGGGCAAACGCATGTATCGCTTTGTCCTAAATAATACATAAATTCAGATTTTTGCCATCCCATTGCTTGCTTTGGATTGCCATTTTCAATTACTGCTAAATCCCCCATTGTACCTTTGCCTTCAATTACTAGGTTATATTCGTCTCCTTCTTTAAATGTATATGTTTCACCATTAAACTCAAAACTACTTGGGGTTATCTTGTTCCCTGTTTTATATAGTTTTGCTACTATATCTCCCTCGGCCTTTCCACCTTCTTCTATTGTATCACTCCATTCTCCTCCATCTGCACATGTCCATGCCATTATCCAGCCATCTGGGTCATATTGCTCATTACCTTCTATATAATCTTCTACACTAGCATATTTCTTTCTATTAACTTCTATTGTTCCTCCATTTCCTTCTTCTTCTGCCACTTTATTATATTTTTCCACTGTCTTTTCTGCTGTTCCTATTAAGTTACTTTTTACTACCACATTCACACTCACTGCCACTAGTATTAACATTACTATTATTGTTATTATTAACGCAACTAGTGTTATACCCTTTTCTTTTCTCATTTTTATCTTTTCCTTTTCTTTTATACTAAAAGTATTTCTACAATCTGTTATTCAATAATTGTATACCCGCTTGCTGAATCATATGATAATTTTATATTTGATTGTAAATATACCACTGGACGAACGCCAAAAGAATATGCTGGTCCGAGTATCTTGAGCAGTTGTACTAGCGTCAGCTGGGTTTGAAGAATATAGATCGACATAAGCTTCTGAACCATTACTATCTATGTAGTATATATCATAGTAAGCTGTAATCGTTTTTGAGTGTCTTATATAACGTGATGCTAATCCATATTCTGCATTTGCTTTAACTACTGTTGTTGGCAGAGTTTTACTTCCACTGTATTTGTAATCATATATTGTTACTGTTTCTTGATTTCCTAGTTGATTCCATTGATGACCTTGCTCTGTTTCTGCCATTGAAGTATTTGCATCTAATGACATAAAGTAAAAAGGTTTATTATCACCTGTATTAACTAATGATTGCTCTGTTCTAATATTAAATTGTTCTAAAGATATACCGCTTTTTACATATTTATATGTGGCTACTCTTGACTTTGTATATCCTAAATCTTCCATTGTAAAGCTTCTTCCTCCAGTAGCACCTATTCCTGTTATATTATATTTACTAGAATCTGCATATTTTCCTTTTCCATATACTGCACTTGCATTGTTTAACTCATTTACAAAGTTTGCATATGATTCTTGCTTTGCCCCAAATAGCATGTATTTAGTTTGATTACTGTTGTATCCACCTGATGTTGGTTGTACAATATCCTTTGTGGTTATCTTTATTTGTCCATTTTCATCGCCAAGTACAATCCACTCAATCCCACTATTGTTTACAACAGAATATACGGCATTTGAATCTGTCGATCTTGAACTTCCCCTTGCTACTGTTGTTGATGTATAACTTGCAGAAACTGTACTTCCATTTGTTCCAAGATATTCATGATAATTTATTTTTGCTCCTATTTCTAGTCCCTGTTGGCACATAGTACATTTTCCATTTACATAGTTGTGTTGTCCTGTTGCAGGTATCTTTTCAATTTGCTCTATTCCACATACTGTACATATTCTCTTTTTTGTACCTTCTTGAATGCATGTTGGTTGTTTGATTATTTCCCATGGTCCATATGTATGATTTGTACAACCTGTTTCAGTTTCTCCACATCTTGTGCAAACTCTGCTGACGAAATTGTGTCCAAGTGCAGATAGTTCTACCTCTACAATTTTACCACATTTTTCGCATATCATTTGTTTTTTTCCTGGTGCTGTACATGTTGGTTGTGTAATAATATTTCCTTCTTTCCAAATATGTGAACAAAAATCTCTTTCTATTTCATCAAATTCATTCATTAAATCATCTACGATACCTTGCTGTTCTTCAACTTTTGCGTTTGTACCTTTTACCGCTTTTTCAGCACTGCCAAATAAATCCCCCTTAATTAATAGATTAATGCTTACACCAGTTAATATTAAAAGAATTATTATGGTTATAATTAGTGCAATTAAAGTTATTCCTTTGTTCTTTCTCATTTTCTACTCTCCCCTTTTTGTTTCTTGCTTTTATACAAATTTGGCAACTCTACAAAAAGCAATACCATTTATCAATATTTTATAATAAAATAATTAAAATTACAATACATTTTTAAATTTGTAATATAAATGTCATAATCTGAATTTTTACAATAAAAAAACACCCGAAGGTGTTTTTATTTATTATTATTCAGCTGTTTCAGCATCAGGAGAGTTATATGCTTCTAATATAGCATTTTGAATTTTCTCCCTTGTTTCAGCATTGATTGGATGAGCTATATCCTTGAATTCTCCGTTTGGAGTTTTTCTGCTAGGCATAGCTATAAATAATCCATTTTGACTTTCGATAACTTTGATATCGTGAATTACGAATTCATTATCGAATGTTACAGAAGCAACAGCTTTCATTCTGTTTTCTGAGTTTACTTTTCTTAAACGTACGTCTGTAATTTGCATGTATGTGCACCGCCTTCCAAAGATTTATTGTACATTATTCTCATGATGTACTACTATATTATTCGCCTTTTTTTCTTTTTTTCCTTCAATTTTTTACATTTTTTATAAGTTTATTTTGTACTTATACTTATTATTTCTGCTCCTACTTCTAGTTCTCTTGAGACAATGTTTTGTATTTGTGCTATTTTCTCTGGTTCTAGTGTTTCTGCTTTTGCTATAACACTTACACTGTTTTCATTTGCAAATATTACTACATTTTCTATTCCCTTTGCTAATATTAAGTTTTCAGCTATCATTATTGCATTTCTTCGTTCATTTATTTTGGCTATTTCTCCTATTGCCTTTTCTTTTTGCTCTTGTGTTGAATTTGCATTGTTGTATATTTCTTGGTATGTTTCAAGCATTTGTGAATAGATATTTTCTCTTTCTAGCTTTGATGTTGTAAAATATGTATCTTCTTTTGGAGTTGTTTCAGCATTTGTGGGCTTTACTACTTCTTCCTCCTCCGTTTTTTCTTCTTTTGGTGTTTCTTGTTCTACTGAATTTTCTACTACATTTTCATTCTCTATCTTATTGCTATTTACTAGTGTTGCATCTCCAAGTTCTGCTACTGTTTCTTTTGTATTATCTTGTGCATTTGTACTTGTAAAGTTTAAATATCCTGCTGTTACAAGCATTAGTGATATTACCAAAATGATTAACTGATTTCTTTTTAAAATTTTCATTTTTACCTTACCTTTCTAATTGGACATTTTAAATACCTGTATTTTATGTGTTGCAAGTCCAGTAACTGCAGATACTGCCTGAACTACATTTGTTTTTATTGTGGCATCTCCTCCTCCTTCTGCAATAACTATTGCCCCCTCAATCTTTGGCATTACTACTTTTTGAGTTATTGGGTTGTTAGCAGAATCTACTACTATTTCTCTATTTTCGTCAACTGTTTCTATTGTTCTTGTTCCTCCGATTTGTATCATTTTCTTCTGTTCTGCTTTTATTTGTCACTTCATTATGCATTGCCACAACTTCGCTTGTTTCTGAATATGTAATTAAAACTTGTACTTTTCCTACACCTGATATTTTAGATAAGATGTCCTCTAACTTCTTTTCTAAATTATATTCTTGATTTCCAGAAATATTACTTTCATTTGTATTTTGTGCTAAAACTCTGTAATCATCTTGTGCAGGTTTCTTATATTCCTCTTTTTTATCTTTTCCCCATATTATATTAATTGAAATAATTGTAATAACTAATAGAATTAAAAATACTATTAAATTTTCAATAGTCTTTTTATTATTTCCTTCAGTTTTCTTCTTTACTAAGCTTTTAACTTTTTCTTTTAGCATACCTAACACCTCTTAAACTATTCATTAATATTGATTTCTTCTGCTGCATAATTCTCTTTTAAAAACTTTTTTAGTTCTAGTATTTCTTCTTCTGGAATTGTTTGTGGCTTATTTTCTTTGTTTAAATCTATTTCAACTGGCTGTATTGAGCCTGTTTGCTTTGTTTTAGATATTTTTAAATCTATTTTAGTTATATTTCCATACCCAGTTTCTTTTTGTTCTATTCCTATGTTAATATTTATTACTTTATATCCTTTTGCCTCTATGTTTTCTATTATGTCTTGTTTTAATTTGTTTATGTATGTACTTTCTATATATGCATTTGTATCTATTACATTTTGCTGTACTATAGTTGTTTTAGGCAACTCGTATGTTTTTAAGTTTATTTCTTTGCCTGTAATTTTTGTAATAATTGGTGAAATAATAACAAATACAATATACACGCCAATTACTGTTCTTACATATTTTTTTATATTTCCATCTGGCAAAATCATTTCTATTATTGTGCTTATTACAACTGCTATAACAATGCCTTGCACCCAAGAGCCTATCCAATTAATCATTTACAACCCTACCTATACATTAAACTTGCATTTGATATTTTAAGTGTTAATGCTACACCTATTATTAAAAGCACTGCCATAAAAAACATTACACCAAGTAGTATTTTAAAAACTCCTGCCATTTGGTTTATAACATCAACTATTTTTTTATCTGCAAGTGGTTCTGTTATTGCTCCCATGAAGCTATAAAGGACTGAAAGCACAGTTAATTTTATTATTGGCATAACACAAATTCCTATAATAATTATTATTCCAACAAAGCCTATTGAATTTTTTATTATTGATGTTGCTCCAAGCACTGTATCTACTGAGTCTCCAAGTGCTTTACCTACAACAGGTATAAATGCTCCAGTTGCAGATTTTATTCCTTTTATTGTTATTCCATCTACACTACTTGTAAGAGTTCCTTCTAATGAAACTAGCCCAACAAAGATTGTAATTACAAAACCTAAAAACCATGTTACACCTGACTTAAAAAACTTTGCCAAGTTTCCAATTTGTACTTTATCTGATAGATTTGATGCTATACTAAGTATCATACTTGCTGTTACAATTGGCAACACTACTAAGCTGATTATATTTCCTATAAAAACAACTGAAAATATTAAAACTGGCTGTAATATTGTACCTGTTGCAACTTGTCCGGTTGCAGTAATCAAGGCTATTAGCAAAGGAACTAGCATGTTCATGAAGCCTACCAAATTCGAAATTGTGCTTTGTATGCTTTGCATAATACTTGCAAAATTATTAATTATGATTGTTATTATTAGTATATACTCTATAAAATATGCAATTTGAGCTGTGTTCTCATTTCCTAAATTTTCGCTAATTGTTTTTAAAATGCTATGTACTATTATTATAATTAAAATTGTTCCAATCATTGTAATGCTTGTAACAACTTCTTTTCCAAGTATTTTTAAAATTGCTTTGTATATAAGTTTATTATTTACTTCCCCTGTAAGGCTTTTTGTTATTAGTTCTTGTATGCTTATTTCTGGAAATGCTTCCTTTGTGTACTTTTCTCCCTCTTGTATGAATGTACCAAGGTTTAATGCCTCTAATTGATCATTTATTATTGTTTCCGTTCCATAACACGGGTGTGGAATTAATAATATTAACACTATTAAAAAAAGTATTTTCTTCATAAATTTTCCTCTATGGAATTATTTTTAATATAATTTCTAAAAGTGCTGAAATTATTGGCACAGACATACTTATAACTATTATTTTGCCTCCAAAATCTATTTTACTTGCAATTGCACTTTCTCCGACTATCTTTGCAAATACTTACTGCAAATTCTGTGAGTATTGCAATACCTGTTATTTTTAGTAATATTCTTAAATATTCTGCATTTAAGCCTGTTTTTTTGCTTAAGCTTGTTAGAAGATTTATTATGGCTGATATTTTATCTAGGCTAAAAAAGATTATAATTGCACCAGCAATAATTGATGCATACATTGCAAATTCAGGCTTGTACTGTTTTAGAATAACAATAATAATTAGTGCAACAATTCCTACACCAATAATTTTAATAATATCCATCTTTGCTCCTATAAATTAAATATTACTCTTACGCTATTAAATAATGTACTTATTTCTTTTATAACTATTGATAAAACTATTACTACACCTGCAAGAGTTGTCATCATAGCTTGGTCTTCTCTGCCTGCTCGTACTAGAACTTGATGCAACACTGCAACTAAAATACCTATTGCTGCAATTTTAAATAATAAATCTATTTCCATTTTTCCCTCCAATTTTTTAAATTAAAATAATTACAATTCCTAAACCTACTATCATTCCTAATTTTCTATACATTCCTTCACTTTTTTCCTTTTCTTTTTCTGCTTTTCTTATTTGTTCATCTAAGAATGATGTTGTAACTTCAATTTGGCTTAGTTGCCCGTCTATATCGGTTTCTCCAAGTAGTTTACTTAAGTTTTTAAGTGCACCTTTATCCTCTAAACTTATGTTTAATATATCTGTATCTACAGCTTTATTCCATGCATCTCCTGCTGGAAAGAATTTCATGTTATAGCTTGCTATTTTAAAGATGCTTCCAACACTTGGATTAATGCTTCCTGATATTTGGCTAAATATATCTGGTATTGGTTCATATGTAAATTTTATCTTTGTTTTGAACATGTTTAAAGCATTTTTAAACTCTTGAAGTTCCTCTACTCTATATACATATTTTTGAGATTTTAGTAACCCTATAATTGAACACACCAAAAATATAGAACTATAAATTAATATCTTTACTCCTAGCATTAAATTTCCTCCTAAAAGATTTATGCAACTTTTATCTTTCTATTTCTATCTAAAAACAAATACTTTTCAATTACTCTTTCCTCTACTAGTTCTTTTAATACTGGGTTTTTTACTAGTTCTTCTTTTCCTTCTCCATGTGCCGTAAAAATGCCTTTTACTCCGAGAACACACAGCTTCTTTTATTGCTTTTATATCTTCATATGTTCCTATTTCATCTGCAACAACTACCTGTGGTGCCATTGATCTTATTAGCATTTTTATTCCTGTTGGCTTTGGTGTGTTTTCTAATATATCTGTTCTTAGTCCCACACTATTTTGTGGTATTCCTTTGTATAGCCCAGAGATTTCACCTCTTTCATCTACCAAGCCAACATTTATTCCGTTTAAACCCAATTTCATCTATACCTGTACTTATGTTTCTTACAATATCCCTTAGAAGTGTAGTCTTTCCGAACTCCGGGTGGGGATATGATTAGTGTGTTATATATTGTGTTTTCTCTTGTATTTAATATGTATTGCAAAGCAATGTTGCTACACCCTATTATCTCTCTTGCTACTCTAAAGTTTATGCTTGAAATGTACCTAATATTTGTAACTTTGCCATTTTCTATAACGCAGTCTCCGGCAATTCCTACTCTATGCCCTCCCTTTACTGTTATGTAGCCATTTTTTATTTCGTTTTGATATGAGTATATTGAGTTATTACACATAATTTGCAATGTTTCTAGTATTTCCTGGTAAGTTATTTTTTCTTTTAATACTTCTTGTAAATTATTTAATTTTACTGTGATATAGCCGTTGCTCCTTATTCGTATCTCTTCTAACTCATTTAGTGGCTTGTCTATTAATTCTTTTTTTAGTATTTGGGAAATGTTTGTTGAAAAAAAATTAAATATCTCCAACATATAACTCCTTAATTTCTTTACTCTTAGAATTATATGCTAGAGATATTATTTTTAGAACTAAAAATGTTCAAACTTCTAATGTAATATCATCATTATCTTTTATTCCATACATATTTCTAAAATTTATGTCTGAAATAATTTCTATTGTTTGTAAATCATAATCTCCTGTACCATTTTGGTTTTTCTCTGCTCTTACTATATATGCCGTGTTTCCAAAAATTTTGCATTGTTTTACTAAAACATTTTGAGTGCCTCCATATTCTTCGGGTAAAATTATGAAGTCTGGTTGTATCTTATAATTAATGTCTAACTTTACGTTTAATGTGCCATGGAACACACTCATACCTGTTTTTTCTTTAAATATATTTTCAATTTTACTTACCCACATTTTTGCTATTCCTATTCCACTTGTGGCTTTTCCTTGTAAAATCATAGCTTTCTCCTCTATTTACACATAATAAAGTACAAGGATTTTTGCCTTGTACTTTATTTATAAATTATCTTTCTTCGTTTTCTTGCTCTTTAGCTTCTACTGGAGCTGGTTCGCTTTTTTGTGGTTCTGGGTTTGCTTTAACTTTTATTTCATCTCTTAAAGATGATGTTTCTGTGTTTTCTGGTTCTGTATTTTCTTTTTCAGAACCATCTGAAAGAAGTAGGTTTTTATCTCTATTTTCGATAAATCTATCCCATTTAGTTTTTAATCCAAATAGTGCTTTATCAAACCATCCAACATTTACTTCCACTTTATCTTCAAATCCCATCTTTTCGAATAATTCTTGGGTTTTTAATGCATCTTGGTAATTATCATAACGTTCTGAAAATTTTACATGATTTCTTTTCTTTAAATCGTATACAACTATTGGAAGTTGTTTTCTTATTTCTTCAACTTCTTTATCTGAAAAATGTTTTAGCTCTCCATTTGAAGATACCATATCTAAATATGCTTTTAATTGTTTTGGATTTGCATTTTTATCATGTGTTAATTTATATAGTAATCTTCTGTCCATTTTTGGATGTTCATACATTGCTTCTATTACTTCGTCTTTTTCTTCTGGTGTAGCTTCTTCTGTCTCGAATATTGCTTTTACAAAATCTACATCCTCAAAAATTTCTTTTTTAAATTCCTCTAATGAACAATTTCTGCTAAACTCTTCAGCATTATTTTCAAGCACGATTTCTTCAATTCCATTTGCTCCTGTTTTTCCTGGTGTTGGTGCTCCTGGTACTGGATTTCCTGATGCTGGTTTCTCTGTCTCTGGTTTCTCTGTCTCTGGTTTATCTTGCTCTGGTTTGTCTTGTTCTGGTTTATCTTGCTCTGGTTTGT
>USEM01000007.1 GCA_900553695.1 uncultured Clostridium sp.
GTAATTTTACTATATTAGTAACTTCTTTTTGAGCCATTTTAAAAACTTCCTTTCATTTTTTATACATTTATATTTTAATATTTTTAGACTTTCTCAACTTGGGCAAACTCTAGCTCTACGGGTGTTTCCCTTCCAAACATTGAAACAAGGACTTTTACTTTTCCTTTTTCTTTGTTTATCTCTTGAACTGTTCCTATAAATCCTGCTAATGCTCCATTTAGTATTTTAACTGAATCATTAACATCATAGTCTATTTCTACTATTGCAGTTTCAAATCCCATACTTCTTATTTCTTCATTTGTAAGAGGTATTGGATCAGTACCTGAACCAACAAATCCTGTAACTCCTCGAGTATTTCTTACTATATACCAAGATTCCTCAGTTACAATCATTTTAACTAAAACATAGCCAGGAAAAACTTTTTTTAAGTTTGCTTTTCTTTTACCATCTTTAATTTCTATTTGTTCTTCCATTGGAACAACTATATCAAAGAAATAATCTTCAAGCTCTCTATTTTTAACAGTTTTTTCTAAATCTGTTTTAACCTTATTTTCATATCCTGAGTATGTATGTACAACATACCATCTTGGTTCTAAATTTTCTTCTACTTGAGACATTTGGTTTAAGCCTCCTTTTTAAAGTTAATGTAAAACCTATAATTATTCATTTTCTGTTGTTTCTACAGTTGTATTATTTTCTACTGCTGTATTTTCCTCAACAACATTTCCACTTTCATTTTCATGGTCATGATCATGGTCATGATCGTGGTCATCTTGTAGTTGAACAGTATTATATCCTCTAACATGAGATTTCAAATTATTTATTCCATATTTGCTTAGTAAATCAAACATTACATCTAATACAAATACGATAGCTGCTGTAATTACTACAATAGTAACAACTGCAACTGTATTGTTTACAAGTTGTTTTGGTGTTGGCCAAATAACTTTTTTCAATTCTGCTTTGAAATCTTTAAAGAAACTTTTTTTATTTTTGGTTTCTTTTTTGTTGTTTTTAACATCCTTTTCATTAGCCATTTTATTTCCTCCTAAAAACAGCTTAATTGCCTTATTTTGTTTCTTTATGTGTTGTTCTTTTTTTGCAGAATTTGCAATATTTTTCTACTTCTAATCTTTCTGTGTTATTTCTTTTATTTTTGCTTGTTACATAATTTCTTCTTTTACATTCTGTACATTCTAATGTAATATTTTCTCTAGGTCCTTTTGCAGCCATTTTAGCTCCACCTCCAACTTTTATTTACGGGTTTTAACGATGCGTTTTTTAAGCTATGCTCCCAATTAATAGAACATAGCTTATATAATTTACCATATTTTCAATGAAAAGTCAAGGGTTTTAGTAAGTTTTTCAAGGATTTTTTTGTTTTTTTATATTTTTATTGTTTTATCCTCTTGAAAATGATATAATGTTTTAACTAAAAAGGGAGAGATTTTTATGAAGTTAGATTGTAAGGATAAATCTATTTTATTTTCACATACAGAAATACCAGATATATTTTTTACTGAGTATTTGTCTTGTGCTAATGGCGATTTTATTAAGATATATTTATGCCTTGTTTTTTTGTCTAAATATGATAAGGATATTAAAATAACAGATTTATCTAAAAAACTTAATATTCCTTTTAATATTATTCAGGCTGGTCTAACTTTTTGGGAGGAAAATGGGGTTATAACTAAAAGGCCTACTGGGTATACACTTAACTGCTTACAAGAACTTGAATTGCATAAATCATATACTCCAAATTTGACACTAACTCCTGAAGCTATTCAAAAAAATAGCGAGAATCAATACAGAGCCAAAGCAATAGAAAGTATTAACAACCAATATTTTCAGGGTGTTATGTCTCCTTCTTGGTACAGTGATATTGATTTATGGTTTAAAAAATATGAATTTGATGAACAGGTTATGGTTTCCTTATTTGATTATTGCTATGGAAAATCTGCTCTTCATAAAAATTATGTTCAAACAGTTGCAGAGGCATGGTCTAAAAATAAAATAAAAACATTTAACGATTTGGAAAACTACTACCAAAAATATGATAATATGAGCAAAATTAAAAAATCTATCGCCAAAAAGCTTGGCCGTTATAATGCTTTTACCGAGTTTGAAGAAGAATACATTGAAAAGTGGGTATTGGATTATGGCTACAACTTAGATGTTATAAATATTGCTTTAAAGAAAACTACATCAAAAGCAAACCCAACATTTGATTATTTTGATAAATTGCTTACAAATTGGCATGAAAAGAATTTAAAAACACCTGAAGAAATTCAAAAATTCATGGCTGATTTTAAAACTCAAAATAAGAATATTAAGGAGATTGAGAAAAAAACAAATTACAATAATTATACTCAAAGAACATACGATAACTTAAATGATTTATATGCAAATACAAAACAATAAAAGGAGATATTAAGAATGGATAATAGTAGCACATTGAAGAAGCTTTTAAAAGAATACGATAACAAGCAAATGAAAGCTATTTCTGATTTAGAGCAACGCAAAAATGATTTATATATTAAGTTTCCTCGCCTTCAAGAAATTGAAAACGAGCTTAATTCTTGTGCTATTGAAGCTGCCAAGTCAATTATTTCAACACATAATCCTTCTATTTTAGAAGATTTACAAAATAAGGTAAATATTTTAAAAAATGAAAGAATGACTATATTAAAAAATGATGGCAAAGATTTAAGCTATTTATCTCCAAAATATGAATGTTTAAAATGTAAAGATACTGGCTATATTACTAAAGACGGTATTACTACAATGTGCAGCTGTTTAAAACAAAAGCTACTTAATATTGAATATAATAATTCTAATATTGGAAATTTAGATAGAGAAAACTTCAAGAAATTCAATATTAATTTATATTCTGATGAGGTCAATGAAGCAAAATATAATTCTAACATATCTCCTAGAGAGAATATTAAAGTAATTGGCAAAGAGGTTAAAAAGTTTATTCGAAATTTTGATAATTCAAATGAAAGGAATTTACTTTTTTCAGGTGGAACAGGTCTTGGAAAGACTTTTTTATCAAATTGTATTGTTGCAGAGCTTTTAGCTAAAGGAAAAACCGTTCTTTACCAAACTGCTCCTGTTATGTTAGATACTTTAATAAGTGAAATGTTTAGTAAAAATAATGATAGTACATTTTCACAAAATCTATTGACTGTTGATTTACTAGTAATAGATGACTTAGGCACAGAAACTATGAATAGCATGAAGTTTACTGAATTATATAAGATAATTAATACAAGACTTCTTAACCAAAATGGTAAAATAACAAAAACAATAATTTCAACAAATCTTGATTTACAGGGATTATTTAACACTTATGATGAGAGAATTGTGTCAAGATTTATTGGTAACTATAATATATACAGATTTTTCGGTGATGATATTAGATTTAAAAAGTAAATACAAATTAAAAAGAGGATTCCTTTTATGTTTTCCTCTTTTTTTTATAATTTATCTTGTTTTATCATTTTCAAGCATAACACTCTGCCTTTTATTTAAACTAAATCCTGACAAACTTCCTTTTCCAGTATCTATGTAAACGATTGGAGACTTTGGCTTATTGAAATCAATATTAACTTCTGGCTGTCTTGTATGTCCTACAATTATTACATTATTTTCTGGGAGTGTTGGTTTTGCAGGTTGTGTTCTCATATCTCCTTCTCTATACCACATTGTTGTATAGAATTTTCTATAAGTTTCACTCTCTTTTTGCCCATTTTTTTCTAATTCAAGTGCATCTGCTAAATTGAAGTTTGGATTTTGCTCATATAGTTTTTCATCAAATATAGCATGTGCTAATGCAAATTTATAATTGTCAATTTCCATTTTTCTCTGTATTGGTTGTGCACCCAGCCAGTCTGCTAGTTCGTCTAAAGTAACTTTTTGGTTTATGTTTCCTTTAGCAAACTCACTATTTACAATGGATGAAAACTTGTCTAATTTTTGCATTGTAACTTCTCCTCCATTGTTTTCTAAGTGGGCTTGAGCCATTATAAATGGAGAAGAGTTTGGATTTTTTCTCATCTTTATATAATTATAGGCAAAAATATCATGATTTCCTGGCAAATATTTCATTCTTCCTTTATCGCTTAATTCTTTTATTTGTAATAAAATTTCTGGTCCAAAATCGCCTCTATCCATTGCATCTCCAAGCATTATTACATTTACATTTGGATTAGAATCTATCAAATCTTTTACCATATTCCATTTATCCATATTTCCATGCAAATCGCTTATAGCAATATATTCTGGCTCATATTGTCTTTGAACTGGCACTTTTGATTTTACATCTACCCTTTGTTTCTTTCTAAAATCATTTGCATTTTTATTATTTGTTTCTTGAACATTGGCATTTATTTGAGTTGTATTTTTTCTTTTTGTGAAAAAGTTTTTAATTTTTTGAAAGATGTTTAACTTTTTTTCTGGAACAATTAAAGCATTATTTTTATCCACTTCGTTTTCAATATTTTTATTTTCCTGTGAAATTAAATTTATAATTGGTACTATTTGTTCAAAAGCTTTTTGTTGTTCCAAAGATAAGCCCATTGCACCATTATGTGCTAAAATATAATTAATAGCATATTCATTTGGTAGATGTCTAGAATTTAATGCATTTACTAAAATATTCAGTGCTTCATCTGAATTATCTATTCCATTTTTAAACATTTTCTTTGTATCATTAATATAAGCAAAATATGTATCTGCTTTAGTATTATTATTTTGCTTTCCCATGGCAGTTAGATAAGCTTGATATGTATTATCAAACCTTTCCTTAATATAACCTTGCATTTTTGGAATACTATTTTTAAGTTGTTCTAATTTTGCTAATCCGTGCTCTAACTTGAATGTCATTGCTGTTTTTGAACCTATTGTTATTATCTAAGTTATTTAGCATAACAATATCAATATTATCCAATTCTTGTAATAATTGTTTGTACTCCATAATTCCTCCATTTATTTGCAATAATTATTAATAATTTTCTGCTTTTATTTCAAAATATGCTTTAGGATGGCTACATACTGGGCAAATTTCTGGTGCTGATTTTCCAATTACTATATGTCCGCAGTTTCTGCATTTCCAAATTCTGTCTCCATCCTTTGAAAATACTAATCCTTCTTCTATGTTTTCTAATAATTTTTTATATCTTTCTTCATGTTCCTTTTCGATTTTGCCAACTGCACTAAATAGGTATGCAATTCTGTCAAAGCCTTCCTCTTTAGCTTCTTTTGCCATTCTATCATACATATCTGTCCATTCAAAGTTTTCTCCCTCAGCTGCTGCTTTTAAATTTTCTACAGTTGTTGGAACTTCTCCATCATGTAATAATTTAAACCATAATTTTGCATGTTCCTTTTCATTATCAGCTGTTTCTTGAAAAATTGATGCAATTTGTTCATATCCTTCTTTTTTTGCTTTTGAAGCGAAGTATGTGTATTTGTTTCTCGCTTGAGATTCACCAGCGAATGCTTCCATTAAATTTTTTTCTGTTTTTGATCCTTTTAGTTCCATTTCTAAAATCCTCCCTTTTACATTTTTCTATATATTAAATGCAATTATCCTTTTTGGAAGTTTAGAATATCATAATAACTTTGCATTGTCAAGGTAGAAAATCATTTTTTAAGAAGTTTTAATGGTAGTTCTAGTCTTGAAACAAATAAATCACCATCTATTTCTATTTTTAATGTTCCACCATTTAGTTTGCTTAGGTCTTTTGCTATTGATAATCCAAGTCCGTTTCCTCCTGTATGTCTTGAGCTATCTCCTCTTATGAATCGTTCCATGAGTTCATCTGGAGATATGTTTAACTTTTCTTTAGATATATTTTTTATTGTAAATACTATGTTGTCATGAACTGCCAAATCAACATATACTCTTGTGTTTTCTAGAGAATATTTGTACACATTTTGATATAAATTTTCTAAAACTCTCCACATTTTTTTACCGTCCAAATCCATTATTACCGCTTCTTGAGGCAAATTGCTAATTACATCTAAGTTCTTCGTTTCAAACTTTTCCGCAAATTCTCCATTAGCTTGTAGTACCATTTCTTTTAAATCTAATTTTTCTAAATTCACTGTTTCGTTTCCAGATGATATTTTTGAAGCCTCTATTAAATCCTCTGTTAAATTTTTTAGTTTTTTAGATTTTTCTTCTAGTATTTCAATATATTTTTGTGCATTTTCATTCTCTATTTTTTCTTTTTTCAATAAATCTGTATAGTTTATAATTGAAGTTAGTGGTGTTTTTAAATCATGTGATACGTTTGTTATAAGGTCTGTTTTTAATCTTTCTGCCTTCATACTTTCTTCAACTGCTTTTTTCATTCCTTGTTTTAGATTGTTAATATTTTTTCCAAGTTCTTGAAGTTCTGCGTTTCTACATTCAATTATATTTTCCATATTTCCGCTTCCCATTGTTTCTATTTTTGTAGTAATCTCACTTATTTCAATTAACAAGCTTAGTTGATGAAGCAAAATTATTGTGTTTATTAAGAAGATTAGAGAATAAATGCCAACACTATAATAGCCATAGCTTGCAAAATTCTTTATTATAAATACATAGGCTAAACAAACAAGAATATATACTATAATTGTTTTATAAATATTTTGAAAATGCTTTATGACCTTTGGAAGTAGAAATTCTCTTTTATTTGCGTTTTTTCTAATAATGTAAAAATATATTTCAGAGATAATTATATAGCATAAAACATAAATTATATATATTAAATATTTATAAATAGTATAAATAATCCAATGCCTTTCTAATACTAATATTCCTACATAAATTAATGTTCCTATTATTAGTACTATTTGCTCAATATATAATCCATTAAATAATTTGAATCCCTTTGTTTCATTTATGTGCCTACTTACATTTATTAATATCAAGATAAATAGTATAAATAACACTGCACATATACTTAAATATGTTTTGTAATTATTGGCAAAATCCTCGTATTTTTCTTTTGCTATATAAATTTCATCTTTAACATCAATGTTTTGCACTCTAATATATACATCTAATTTTTTAAATATCTCCTGATTTGCCTTGAAGCGAGAATATTTTAAAGTGCTTTGGTTAGTTTCTGGCCATTCGTTTAAAGAACAAATATAATATGCGGTGCTGTTTTTAAAATTTTTCATTGCTCCTTCTAAATTTTCATTTATTATATTACTTAGAAGCATAGTTTCTCCATTTGTTTTTTCAATATCAAAGATATATTCTACATTTGTTTGACTTCTATTATATTGATTAAATTCGTTTTCATAAAAGTAATCTTCTACTATTCCCCAACTTACTGAGCTTTCTAAGCCCATTATTTCCAATGCAAATTCTCTTTGGAAGTTTTCTGTTTCTATGTATTTTTTCTCTTTTGGTATTTTTATTCCATTTTCTTTAATATATGGCCATATTTTTAGATAGGAAATAGATATTATTATTGTAAATATTATAAATAGCAATATTTTCTTTATTAGTATTTTTATATTCTTCATTAAAATCACCTTTCCTTATTTTAGGTTTTCTATCTTATATCCTAGTCCCCAAACAGCTTTTATATATTTTGGTTCTTTTGGGTTTATTTCAATCTTATCTCTAATGTGACTTATATGAACAACTACCTTTTTTTCATATCCATCAAATGGCTCTTTCCATACATTTTCATAAATCTGTTTTATTGAGAAAACTTGTCCTTTATTAGTTGCTAAGAAATATAATAATTTATATTCTATTGGTGTTAATTTAATAAGCTCTCCATCAATAAAAACTTCTTTGGTTTTGTTATTAATTTCCAAGCCATCAATTCTTAAATTATCATTTTCAACATTGCTTCCTAATTTGCAGTATCTTCTAATATTTGCTTTTACCCTAGCAATTAATTCTAGTGGTTCAAAAGGTTTTGTAATATAATCATCTGCTCCTGCATTTAGCCCAGTAATTTTATCTGTACTTTCACTTTTGGCTGATATAAATATAATTGGTACAGAGCTCGTTTTTCGTATTTGTCTTGCAAGGGTTATTCCATCTACCTTTGGCATCATTATATCTAATAAAACTAATTGAAATTCGTTTTGTTTAAATAGGGATATAGCCTTTTCACTATTTAAACAAATAATAACTTCATAGCCTTCCTCTTCAAGATATATTTTTATTGCTTCTGCAATTTCTTTTTCATCTTCAACTACTAATATTTTTTGCATTGTTGGTCTCCTTTTTTATCAATTATATCATATTTTATTAATATTTTTTTAAATTCATAAACATGGTAAGTATTTAGCTTCATAATTTTACTTTTAAAAAAACTATTGAAAGTAAATACTTTCAATAGTATAAATATTAGCATATTATTATTAATTTATAACACCTAAAAAAGTTAAATTTTGGTAAAGTTTCAACTTTATCTTTTTAATCTTAAACTATTTATTACAACTGTAAAGCTGCTCAAAGTCATTGCAAGGCTTGCTATCATTGGGTTTAGGGTTATTGGCAATAGTCCTGTTGCAAGTGGTACCATTGCTATGTTGTAAAATAGTGCCCAGAATAGGTTTTGTTTTATTATTTTTATTGTTTTGTCTCCTATTGTTAATATCTTATACACTGAATCCATATTTTCATTTAACAAAATTATGTCCGCTGAGTCTTGTGTTATATCTGTTCCATTTTGTACACTTACTCCAATACTTGCTGTTTTTAGTGCTGGGCTATCATTTATTCCATCTCCTATCATTAAGCAGTTATTGTTTGTGTTTAATTCTTTTATTTTTTCTAGTTTTTCTTTTGGTGAAACATTGCTTATAACCTTTTCTATTCCAAGCTCTCTGGCGATTGAATTTGCTGTATTGGTATTGTCTCCTGTAAGCATTATTACTTGTTTTTGTGCTTGTTTTAATTTGTTTATTACTTCTTTCATTTCTGGTTTTATTGTATCTTGAAGTCCAACTATACCTAACACACTTTTTTCTGTAAATAAGTAAACTATGCTTTCTCCTTTATTTGAAAATTCTTCTTCTAAGTTTTTATATGGATTTTCTCTATCTCCTATGAACTTATTGTTTCCTGCAAAATATACCTGGTTTTTAATTTTGCCTTTAATTCCAAGTCCAGAAATTTCTTCAAATTCTTCCACACTATATAAATTATCTGCATTTTCGCAAATGCTTTTTGCAAGTGGATGGTTTGAATGTTCTTCAAGGCTTTGCAAGATTTTCATATTTTCTTTTGATATTTCCTTATCTTGAATTGCTAATTTGCCTTGTGTTAATGTTCCTGTTTTATCAAAAACTACAGTATCTATTTTGCTTGAAGCTTCTAGTGTTTCGCTTGATTTTACAAGGATTCCATTTTTTGTACAATTTCCTATTGCAACTACCATCGCAAGAGGCGTTGCCAAGCCTAATGCACAAGGGCAAGCTACAACTAAAACACTTACTAATGCATTTATTGCTTGTGTGCCATTTCTCACAACTGCAAGGTTTAGCAAAAATGAGATTACTGCAATAACAAAAATTGTTGGCACGAAATATCCGCTTATTTTGTCTGCAAGTCTTGCTATTGGTGCTTTTGTGTTTGTTGCTTCAACCACCATGTTTACTATATGAGAAATTTCTGAGTCTTTTCCTATGTTTTCTGCTTTGTATTCAATGTATCCATCATAATTAATGCTTCCTGCAATTACTCTGCTTCCAACGTCTTTGCTAACTGGTTTACTTTCTCCTGTTATAAATGCTTCATCTGTATGGGTTCTTCCTTTTGTAATAATTCCATCAACTGCAATTTTTTCTCCTGGTCTGCAAATTACTATATCTCCCTTTTGTATATCATTAATTGTAACTGTTATTTCCTTTCCATCTCTTAGTATTACACCATTTCTAGGAGTTATAGTTACTAAATTTTTAATAGTATCAACTGCTTTTGATTTATTTTTCTGGTCAATCATTCTGCCTAATTTTACAAATAAAATTATTATGGCTGAAGATTCAAAATATAGGTTATGAACTAGGTTTGTTTGTCCTTTAAATATTAGAATTGTATTATATGCACTATATATAAAGTTTACTAGCACACCAATTCCAACTAGAGAGTCCATATTAGGCATTTTATGAAATATGTTTTTAATTCCATTTTTAATTATATCAAAGCCCCAAATTAGGAATACGGTGGTCAATAGTAATAATGTTGTAGCATATATTTTAGGATGCATCATACCATCTAAAAGCTCTGGAATTGGTAAGTTTAGCATGTGTCCCATTGAAATATACATTAAAATTATACCTAAAGCTGAAAAAATTATTGCCTTTCTAAAATTATGGTTGTTTTTTTCTTCTTGTTTTTCTCCTAGGCTTTTAAATCCTGCTTCTTCAACATATCTATTTATATCTTTGATAGTAATCTCTTCATCATATTCAACTACTGCTGTTGCCATTACCAAATTTACAACCGCATTTTTTATGCCTTTTTGCTTGTTTAGGTATTTTTCTAATCCGTTTGAACAGGCACTACAAGTCATTCCTTCTATGTTTAATATAACTTTTTTCATATATAATAAAAACTCCTTAATTTGTATTATAGTATATTTTCTAAGTAATAATAAGATTATATCAATATAATTATTGACTTTTTGATTTGTTTATTATATAATCTCCACATATAAAGATATTAAAGTGGTAAAATATTTCATAAAGTGAGGTGCTTTGTATGTCAAATAATGAGAAAATATTATATTATAGAAATTTAAGCAAAACTGAATTAAGAGATATATTATCAAATAAAGAAACATTACCTAATGATGACATAATTATAGCTTCTTTTGAATTAGGTTCAAAAGAAATTTCTGACGGCGAATATTACACAACCAAAGAAGTTTTGGAGAATGTCTTTGGAGATAATTGTATGGTCAAGTAATGCCAATCTGGACTTAATTAATATTTATAATTATATCTCTAAAAATTCTGTTTTTTATGCTCGAAAAACTATTAACAATATCATAATAAAAACAGAACATTTAAGTCTTTTTCCCTATATGGGAAGAGTCTCTCTACAGTATTCTCAAGAAAATTATAGAGAGCTCATCTATAAATCGTATATAATCTTATATAAAATTGAATCTAATAAAATTCACATAATTAGCGTTTTACATTCAGCAAGAAAAAGAGATAATTTTTAAAATTACCTTTACTTTAATATCTTTATAAAGCTTTAAAGCCTAAGTTGTTAATCTTTTCTTTTGCTGTGTTTTCATCAAGATTTTCAGCTTCAATTACAACTTTTCCTGTGATATGGTCAGCTGTAACTTTTTTTACTTCTGGTATTTGGCTAATTACGTTTGTTATTCTTTTTTCGCAGCCAGAACATGCCATTCCTTCAACATTTATAATATATTCTTTCATAAAAATTCCTCCTTTTGACATATATTATATCACACTTTTTAGAAAAATATTGACATTTTAGAAAAATGTAGTAATGTATTTATGTAACAGCTGTGATGTCGTGATTACGGCGGTTAGCTCATTTGTTGGAAATAATTCCACTATAAAAAAACCAGAGTTTCTGCAAAAACTCTGGTTTTACTATGTATTTTCATACTAGTTTTGTAGCTTATTTCGTAAACGTTGTAGGCATTTAAGTTTTTGACTAGCTTATATGAATACTGGAATTTATCGCTAAATTCTTGAATATAATTATCTCTGCATATTAGCAATATATCTCCATTATTTAGTATTTCATTGGTTAAATGCTCTTTATCTATAACTATTGATTTATCTACTAATGTGAATAAATACAAGTCATCTAAAAATCTATTATTTGTGTAATCAAAAACATACACTATTGGTTTATTTTCTTTTTGGACTTTTTGAACTAGTATCTTATAGTCTTCATATGTTAAATCTAGTTTAGTTTTTGTGATTATTGGGTTACATAGAATAATGGAGTATAAGGATATAATCATAAAAAGTGTTTGCTTTTCTGTTTTACTTCTTTCGAAAATGTCTTTTATTTTATATAACACATAAATGTTTATCACACTATAAATTGGCATGAAATATCTAGCTTCTATGTATGGTGCTTTTACTACTATTACGCAGAAATAAAGTATTATTGGTGCAATTATTGGAATATGATTACTTTGTTTAGGCTTTTTATATGTACATATTATAGCAGTAATTACCACACCTAACAGATTTCCAAATACCTCTTTATTTAAAAGATATACGTATCCTAGTAATTGAATTTTGATATTTGTTTTTACTCCGTGAAACCCCTCTATAACTAAAAAACACATGATATATGGCATATGGAAAAATTGCCAAAAAGCTTATAGCACTTATAGCTATTGCAATTTGATATTTAAGCAAATTATTCTTTTCCTTGTTTTTTATACATTTTATTGTATACACTATATATAAGCCTAGTCCAAAAGCTAGAACATAGTAGTGCGTTAAGCCTCCAAGTACAAAGAAAATTATAACTGGCAAAAGGTCTCGCCATGAGATACTTTCTTTATAGTACATTTTTAAATGAAACCATGTTAAGAATAATGTCATTAGATTTGCTAATTCATACATTCTTATATAACTATTTGAATTTAAAGCGATTAGTGAAAAGCCATTTATAACGCACCCAATTATTCCATAGATGTTACTTTTAGATAATTCTTTTGCTATCTTAAATACTAGTACATTGGAAACAGTAAATATTATTATGTTTAATATTATTCCTGACCACTTTGAAAATCTATCTATTGTAAAGCTTGCTGATATTCTAAGTAGTAGGTAATACAAAGGTGGGTGAACATCATTTTTTTGATTTTCATATACTGGTTTTAAATTCCATTTTTCATTTTGGTTAACAGTTAAGTAATCTAAGTAGTATTCTTTATTATGCCAAACATTTTGGAAATCTTCATTATCTGCAATGTTTAGCTTATTATAATTCATAAGCCCATAAGAATACATTTCATCCATATGGTAATATACCTTTTTGTGCCCAATGTATATTCTTGTGCTAATTTGCAGAATAGTGATTAAAATTAAAATTATTATAACAACTTTCTTGTGTTTTATATCCCCCATCATTTTTCTCTCTTTCTCCATTTATTTCATCTAACAAGTATATTGGTCTACCTTTAGTTTCCTCAAAGATTTTTCCTAAATATATTCCAAATATGCTAACAAATGTCATATGTATTGTAAAGAATAATAAGAGAACAAATATTATTATGTTTAGCTCTACTATTGTTTGTCCAGCTATTGCAAATACTCCTAACGTTGTAGCATATATAATAAGTGTTATTCCTAAAATAATGCTTATGTATATAGGCATATTAAGTGGTTTGGTTGAAAGTGATGTAATGCCATCTATTGCTAGTTTTATTAGGTTTATATAATTCCATTTTGTTGTTCCTGCTATTCTTTTTTCTCTTTCAAATGTTATTTCTTTTTTGTTATAACCTATCCAGCTAAACAAACTTTTTGAACACCTATTTTTTTCTCTCATTTGGCATAGTGCTTGAACACACCTTTTATCTAGCAAACGAAAATCTCCTGTATCTTTTTGAATTGGTATTTTAGTCATTTTTGCTAAAACTTTGTAATACATTTTTGATGTAAATTTCTTTAGCCAACTTTCTCCTTCTCGACTAATTCTTCTTGCATATACATCATCATAGCCTTTCTCCCATTCTTCTATCATTTTTTCAATTAATTCTGGTGGATCTTGCAAATCTGCATCTATGAAAATTACACTATCACTATCTTTGCAGTAGTCTAAACCTGCAAGCATTGCTACTTCTTTTCCATAATTTCTAGAAAGTGATATGTATTTAAAACGTAAATCTTGTTTGCAAATTTCTTTCATTTCTGCTAGGCTATTATCCTTGCTTCCATCATTTACAAGTAATATTTGAAATTCATAATTTTTAATTTTATTTATTGTATTTAATAATCTATTTCTTAGAAATGGTAAGCTTTCTTCCTCATTATATATTGGTACAATTATGCTAATTTTTTTCAAAATATTTCCCCCTTTTGGGCTATAATTTTAGCATAAATTTATTAACTTACAATACGAAAAAAAGTTAAAATTTGGTAAATATAATATCACATTTTTGAAAAAATATTGACATTTTAGAAAAAAACATGTATAATAATCATAGAAAATGAGTAGCCACAAAGTGGTTGCCTAAGGAAGATTTAATAAACCATTCGCTCGGCAAAGCAGAATGGTTTAACTTTTATTGTTGTTTACTTAATAGTATTGCTAACGCAAATATTAAGGCAACATTTATGATAGTTACAATTACTAATCCAAAGAAAAGTAAATAGTTTACAGTTATTAATGCTGTTTCTACCATAGACACCACCTCACTTTCTCACAGTTATTGCTGTGTATGTAGGTGGCAACACACTCTGCTTCTCTCATTTCCTATGTTTAAGTATTATACAATATATTTTGTCAAAAAGCAATAGTTGTATGGCAAAAAAGCAAAGTGTTTTTCACTTTGCTTTTTGTTTTGTTTACATTCCTTTAATTTGTACTGTTACTTTTTCTCCGTTAATTTCTAATTCTTTTTCAATGTCGTTTTCTATTGGTGTTTTTACAAATTTCTCAGTTAATGTATCTTGAGTTATTTTTTCTAGGTATTCTTCTAGAACTTTTTGCATTAATTTTCCTTCTGTTTGTAAGCTTAATGTTATGCGTTGTTCTACTTTTAGTCCTGCATCTTTTCTTAATACTTGTAGTGTTCTTACTAAATCTCTATACATTCCTTCTACAATCAACTCTTCTGTTAGTATAGTATCTAGTGCTATTGTGTAGTCGCCTTCCTTTATTACAACTATGTGTGCTTTTGGTCTCATGTTCTTTAAAAATACGTCCTTTTCAAATGTTCCAAAGCCTGGTACTTCTATTTCGCTATTTTTTTCATCATTGAATTTTGATACTAATTCTTTCATTTCTTCATCTGATAAGCCTTCTATTTTTGCTTTGAAATCTTGAATTTTTTCTTTTAACATTCTTCCTGCAACTTTGAAGTTTACCATTAAATATTCATCATTTAATATTGATTCATCTTTTATTAAGTCTATTGTTTTTACATTTAGTTCTTCTTTGATTATTGGTTCAAAGTCTCTTATTGATTTTTCAATATCTTTTTCACTTGAAATATACATTGTGTTTAATGGTTGTCTAACTTTTAGTTGTTTTTCATTTCTTAGCATTAAGCCAAGTGCTATTACTTTTCTTATTTCTTCAACTTCTTTTAGAATTTCTTCATTTTCAAATTCTGGTGTTGGAGCTGGATAATCACTTAGGTGTATTGATTTTACTTCGTTTGGCTCAAAGCTTCTTACCATGTTTTGCCAAATTTCTTCTGTCATAAATGGTATTATTGGTGCAACTGCTTGAGACATTTTCTTAATTGTTGTATATAATAAATAGTATACAAGTGTTTTATCACTATCTTCACCAATTTTCCAGAATCTCTTTCTGTTTACTCTTACATAGAAGTTTGAGATATCATCAACAAATATTTCAAATTCTTTTACTAAGTTTTGAACTTGATAACTATCCATTGATTTTCTTGCTACTTCTAGGAATTTGTTTAATCTTGCAAGTAGCCATTTATCTGTTTTTTGTAGTTTAGACATGTCTAATTTATAGTCTTTTAAATTTGGCATATCAAGCACTGCATAAGTATTGAAGAATACATATATATTCCAGAAGTTTAATAATTTTCTTCTTGATTCATCTCCTAGGTTGAAGCCAAATCTAACATCATTATTTACTTGTGCTCCTGCATATAGATATCTTATTGGGTCTGCTCCTATTTTTTCTGCTGCTTCATCAAATTTAATCATATAGCCAGATTTAGAGAATTTTCCACCATCTTCTTTGATAACTGCACTATATGTAAGTACAGATTCATAAGGTGCTCTACCTTCTAATACAACAGACATGAATAGTAATGAATAGAACCATAATCTTATTTGTTCTTTCATTTCTGTTACCCATTCTGCTGGGAAATATTGTTTCCAGTATTCTTTATCTGTAAAATATTTTAGTGTTGAAAATGGTACTATACCAGCATCTAGCCAACAGTCTCCAACATCTTTTATTCTTTGAACGTGTTTTCCACAATGTGGGCAAACTATTTCTATTCCATCTATCCAAGGTCTATGTAAATCTGGTAATTCATCTACTTTTTTAGGGTCAACTGCTAATGTTTTTAATTCTTCTCTTGAACCTACAACTGTAACTTTTCCACATTCTTCACAAGGATATATTGGAAGTGGTAAACCATAAAATCTCTTTCTTGAAATTGCCCAGTTGCCCATATTATTTAGCCAATCTTCCATTCTCTTTCCTGCAAAGTCTGGTGTCCATTTAACTTGTCTTGCAGCTTCTATAAGTTTTGGTCTTATTTTATCGCTATTAATGTGCCATTCTTGAACTGCTTTAAATACTACTTCACTCTTACATCTCCAACATACTGGGTAGCTGTGTTCGTGTTCTTCTACTTTATATAATTTATTTCTTTTCTTTAATTCTTCAAATACAAGTTCTGCAACTTCTTTTGTATTGTGTCCTGTCATAAATCCAAAGCCATCTAGTATTACGCCTTCATCATCTATTGGAACTACAACATCTAAGCCTTCTCTTTTTCCTAGTTCAAAGTCTTCAGCACCACAGCCTGGAGCAATGTGTACAACACCTGTACCATCTTCTGAAGAAACATCTTCCCATGCAACTACTCTATGGTCTATTTCTTTTTGTTTTTCCATTTCCGGGAAACATGTTTCATATTTTAAGCCAACTAATTTTTCACCTTTGAAGCTATCTACAACTTCTATTTTGTCGTCTCCTAAAATTTTTAAAGCATTTTTATCCATTATTAAAAATTTATCATCTGATTTTACTTTAACTTTAACATAATCAATTTCTGGGTTAACTGCTAATGCTACGTTTGAAGATAGTGTCCATGGAGTTGTTGTCCAAACTACTATTTTGCTATCTGTTCCTATTAATGGTAGTTTGAAAAACACTGATTTATGTACCATTTGTTTATATGAACCAGCCATCTCATGTTCTGATAAAGATGTTCCACATCTTGGGCACCATGGCATTGGTCTGAATGACCTTTCTATCATTCCTAATTCGTCACATTTCTTTAAGAAATGCCATATTGCAGTGATGTTTTCTGCTGTATTTGTGTAATATGAATTATCCCAATCCATCCATTGTCCTAATCTTTTAGATTGCTCTGTAATTGTTTTTGAAAAATGGTCAACACGTGCTAAACATTTTTTAGTAAAGTTCTCTAACCCATATTTTTCAATATCTTTTTTATCGTTAAAGCCTAACTCTTTTTCAACTTCAACTTCTATCCAAAGACCTTGTCCATCAAAGCCATTTCTATAATGTGAAGTATATCCATTCATTCCCTTGTAACGTATGTATATATCTTTTAAAGTTCTTCCCCAAGCATGGTGAATTCCCATTGGGTTATTTGCTGTAATTGGTCCATCTAAAAACCTGAATTTTTTTCCATCTTTGTTCTTTTCTAAAAGTGCTTGGAAACATTTTTCATCTTCCCAAAACTTCATAACATCATGTTCCATATTGATAAAATTAAAATTTTGTTCTACTTTTTTCATAATATATACACTCGCTTTCCTTTAAAACATACATAATATCTTATCACATTCTTTACATAATAGCAATACTTTTTTTGTGGTTTTTTAAGAAAACAGCTAAGTTTTACCACAGCAAAATCAAATAATGTTTTTTTGTCAAAAATGTTGACTTTTTTTTATTCAAGTATTATAATAATTATAGAAGCGAACAACCACAAAGTGTGGCGTGCCGCTAAAAGGTTATTTTAATAATGAATACATCTCTAGCGGTCAGGCAGAGATGTGTTTTTTTGACTGTCCATTTTTCTTATTGTAACAACTAGTGCTACAAATAAGGCAACAGCGACAATCGCTACTATTGCAAGTTCAATAAAAAGTATGTATATAAATAGTAGATAAACTTGTTCTAATAACATACGCATCGCCTCCTTTCAAAAGGAAAGCGACACCCACACTCTGCTTTGTTCAAACTTCTTGTTTTGTATTATACTATTGTATTTTCAAAATGTCAATATATTTTGTCTAAAAAGTCGAAATAAAAAACTAGGATTTCTCCTAGTTTTAATTTTTTATTAATCTGCAAATATTGCTGTGAATTCTTCGCCATCTACTTTTTCTTTTTCTAATAATAGATTAGCTACCGCATGTAATTTATCGCTGTGCATTGTTAATATTTCTTTTGCTCTGTTATATCCATTGTCTATTATTTTCTTAACTTCTTCGTCTATCTTTGCTGAAGTTTCTTCACTGTAATTTCTTGTTTGTGTCCAATCTCTTCCTAGGAATACTTCTTCTTGACCTGAACCAAATGTAATTGTTCCTAAGCTATCACTCATACCATATTTTGTTACCATGTCTCTTGCAATTTTAGATGCTCTTTCTATATCGTTACTTGCACCTGTTGAAATATCGTTTAATACTATGCTTTCTGCAACTCTTCCTCCAAGTAGCCCTACTATAGATTCTTCCATTTCCATTTTAGACATGAAGTTTTTATCTTCATCTGGTCTATACATTGTGTATCCACCAGCCATTCCACGTGGCACTATTGATATTTGATGTATTGTATCTTGTGTTGGTAAGTAATGACTTACTACTGCGTGGCCTGCTTCATGGAATGCTACTAGTTTGTTTTCTTTTTCGCTTCTTACTCTGCTTCTCTTTTCTGGTCCCATTGTAACTTTTATCATTGCATCTTCAACATCTTGCATGTTGATTTCTTGTTTGTTTCTTCTTGCTGCTAATAATGAAGCCTCATTCATTACATTTTCAAGATCTGCACCTGAGAAACCTGCTGTATTTTTTGCAATTACCTTTAAGTCTACATCTTCTCCTAGTTTCTTTTGTCTACTATGAACTTCTAGTATTTCTTCTCTTGCCTTTACATCTGGTGCTGATACTACTATTTGTCTATCAAATCTTCCTGGTCTTAATAATGCTTTATCTAATATATCTGGTCTATTTGTTGCAGCAAGTACAATAACGCCTTCGTTTGCTGAGAAGCCATCCATTTCAACTAACAATTGGTTTAATGTTTGTTCTCTTTCATCGTGTCCTCCTCCTAAACCTGCTCCTCTTTGACGTCCTACTGCATCTATTTCATCTATGAAAATTATACATGGTGCATTTCTCTTTGCTTGCTCAAATAAATCTCTAACTCTTGAAGCACCTACACCAACAAACATTTCTACGAAATCTGAACCACTTATTATAAAGAAAGGTACTCCAGCTTCACCTGCAACTGCTTTTGCAAGTAATGTTTTACCTGTTCCTGGGTGTCCTACAAGCAATACTCCTTTTGGAATTCTTGCTCCCATATCTGTAAATTTCTTTGGTGCCTTTAAAAATTCAACTATTTCTTGTAATTCTTCTTTTTCTTCATCTACGCCTGCAACGTCTTTAAAAGTAATCTTTCCTTTTTCTGCTCCTCCAACTACTCTTGCTCTACTTTTTCCAAAAGACATTGTTTTATTTCCTCCACCTTGACCATTACTTGATAGTAAAAGCCAAAATACGAAAAATGCTATTATTATTGCAAATGGTGATAAAAGCCCTAAAATTGTTACCCATGCTGATTGTGATTTTTCCTCAAAAGTGAAACTTTGATTTGCTAAATCATCACTTATTTCTGCCATGAATACATCTATACTTGGAATGTTTACCTCTTTTTCAATGTTGTTATTCTTTAGCATAACATAAGCCTTGTTACCATCTGCCTCGAGTTTTATGCTTTCAACTTTTTCATTGTTTATTGCAACTACTAGTTCATCATATGACATTTTTGTTTCTGCTCTTTCCATTATTGCAGATATTAGTATTATGCATATAATACCTATAATTAGCCACATCCCAATGGTTTTTAAATTACTTTTCATATTTTTTCTTACCTTCCTTTTCTCTTGTTTATTCTATAAATATATCATACTACTTATTTTATTTCAATAGTAAAACCTAAGTTTTTATGAAATAAATTTTGCCTTTTTTTACATAAACTTTTATTTCTTTTATTGGCATTAAATATTTGTTACCAATATTGTTTTTGCAAAGCTTAATAATATCATCTATATTTACTTTTTCTATTCCATTTGTTGTATGCAAAACCTCATTTATAGTATATAATATTAGTCTTCTTTTTATTACTAAATTTAATGAATTAAATTTATGCAAATCTAAAATGATGTTTTCTGTTTTTTCAATTAGCAAATTCTCAAATTCCTGTTTTGTAATTGCTTGCAAATATTCATTTTCTTCTGTTGCAAGGCTTGATAATCTATTAATTGTTTTTATGATATTGGGGTTAAATTCCTTTTTTATGTATGGAATTACTGTATTTCTAACCTTATTTCTTGTATAAATATTTTCGTTATTTGTCTTGTCATATTTAGGTTCTAGCTTATTATCATTGCAGTAATTTTCTATATCTTGTCTGTCTGTATTAATTAACGGCCTTATGTATTTATTATCTCGAATTGGTTCTATTCCTTTTAAACCGGAAAGTCCACTTCCTCTTAATATATTTAGAATTACAGTTTCTGCTCTATCGTTTGAATTATGTGCAGTTGCAATTTTGTTTGAATTTGTTTTTTTTGCAACTTCATCAAAAAAATCATATCTAACTTGTCTTCCAACCTCTTCTGTCCCTTTTTTTTGTGTTTTTGATATTTCTAATATGTCTGCTTTTTTCACATAACATTCTATTCCTAATTTTTTACAGAAACTTTGAACATACTCAGTTTCTAAGTCTGCTACATCTCTTAGCATATGATTTACATGTGCTACTACAATTTCTATCCCAAGCTTTTCTTTTAGGCCATAAAGCACATGTAATAGGCATATCGAGTCTGGTCCACCTGATACGCCTATTACTATTTTGTCGTTCTTTTCTATTAAATTATAAGTTTCTATTGTTTTTAAAACTTCTTCTTTTAACATTTATTCTCCTATTCTCTATGTTTGTCCCAATTTGCAAATTTTGTAAAATTTCCCATCCATAATAGTTCTACTGTTCCTGTTGAACCTGCTCTGTGTTTTGCAAGTATTACTTCTGCGATATTTTTCTTTTCTGAATCGGGGTTGTAGTAATCATCTCTATATAGAAACATTACTATATCGGCATCTTGCTCTATTGCTCCAGATTCACGAAGGTCTGAAAGCATTGGTCTATGGTCTTGTCTTGCTTCTGCCGCTCTTGATAGCTGTGATAGTGCAATTACTGGTACATCTAATTCTTTTGCAAGAATTTTAAGTGACCTACTAATTTCTGAAATTTCTTGTTCACGGCTAGAATTCTTTTTGCCACTTCCTTGTATTAGCTGTAAATAATCTATTACTATTAAACCAATGTTTTTTTCTAGTTTTAACCTTCTACATTTTGCTCTTATTTCAGCTATTGAAATTCCTGGGGTATCATCTATGTATATTGGTGCTTCTGAAAGTGGTCCAAGTGCTGTTGCAAGTTTTACCCAGTCTTCTTCATCTATTTTTCCTGTTCTTATTTTGTTGCTATCTACCATTGCTTCACTACAAAGCATTCTGTTTACAAGCTGTGATTTAGACATTTCTAGGTTGAATATTACAACTGGCTTCTTTGCATTTACTGCAGCATATGTTGCAATATTTAATGCGAATGCAGATTTTCCCATAGCTGGTCTTGCAGCAACTAAAATTAAATCTGAATTGTGCAAACCTGCTGTTTTGTAGTCTAAATCTATAAAGCCTGTTGGCACACCTGTTATTGGCTCTTTTTGATTATATAATTTTTCAAGTTCTGCAAATGTTTCTACTAATACATCTTTAATTGGTGTATAGCCCTTTTGGTTTTTACCTTGCATTATATCAAATATCTTTTTTTCAGCTTGGTCTATCACATTGTCAATATCTTCATTTTGAGCATATCCAAGCCCTTCTATTTCATCTGCTGTTTTTATAAGTTTTCTTAAAATAGATTTTTCTTCAACTATTTTAATATATTTATCTGCATTTGAAACAAGAGGAACTTTATCTGGTAATGTTGCTAAGTATTCTATTCCACCAACTGCCTCGAATTTTTGCATTGAAGTTAGTTCTGCTTTTACTGTAATAATATCTATTGGTTCTCCTTTAGCATATAGATTGTTCATAGCTTCAAATATGTATTTATTATCATCTCTATAAAAATCTTCTGGCTTTAGTACTTCTACGGCATCTGTAACAGCATCTTGGTCTGTTAGCATGCTTCCCAAAATTGCTTGTTCTGCTTCTATATCTTGTGGTGGAATTTTACCTATCTCCATTTAGTTTCACTCCTTTATTGCTTTTATTCTCCTGTTACATTTATTGTTAATTCTGCATTTACTCCGTCACCAAATTTGATTTCTGCAGTATATCTTCCAAGAGATTTTATTGTATCTTTTAATGTTATTTTTTTTCTATCTATTTCAAATTTGTGTTGTTTTTTTAATTCTTCTGCTATTTCTTTTGATGTAATTCCTCCAAAAATTTTGCTGTTTTCTCCAACTTTTGCTTTTATTGTAAGTTCTATTTTCTCTATTTTTTTAGCAATCTCTTTATTTGCTTCTATCTCAGCTTTTTTCTTATTTGCTTCAGATGTTTTCTTTGCTTGTAATTTAAGCATATTGTCTTTTGTAGCTTCTATTGCTAGTTTTTTTGGAAACAAATAATTTCGTGCATATCCATCATTTGCTTCTATTATTTGTTCTTTTCTTCCTACATTTTTTATATCTTGTAATAAAATAACTTTCATAAAATGTTCACTTCCTCTTTCTTTTTTCACATATTATAGAATATCATAAAATGCTTGGATTTACAAGACTTTTTTAGATTTTTGCAACATAAATAATTACCATATAGACTTAATTTTATAAGAAAAGAAGCCAAACGCAGGAGTTTTGTATTTAGAGAAAATCGAAGACCCCCGAAACACTTCTTTAGGCGTCGCAAACGTGGGTTCGATTTTAAATAAATACAAAAGCTCCGACGAGATTTGGCGGACTGTAAAAAAATTTCAAACTGATAATTATAGAAATAATTTTTACTAAAAATTCAAATATATTAATCTAAAGTCGTATTTGTTCTTCCTGTTCCAACAACGTCTTCTTGAAGTGAACGCCAAGTATTGCAACCAACAATGCCATCTGCGGATAGTCCTCTTGAACGTTGGTAGTTTCTTACCGCTTCTTCTGTTCTTCCTCCAAAAATTCCGTCTAACCCACCTGTTCTATATCCTAACGTATTTAAATCATCTTGGGCTATTAATACATATGTGCTTATACTTCCTCTTCTAACAATTGGATATCCACCTGTTGAGCAAGCTGGTCTGCCAAAACGTTTATCAAAATGAACCCAAGTTGGAGTTAGGCTTGCTGGTTCTACATAAGACCACACTCCTGATTCTTGAGCTAAGTTTCTTAAAGCATTTCTTTCGCTGTTGCTAAGTCTTTGACCTACATCAAAAGCTACACCTGCGTAGTGTTGTGACTGATTACTATGCCCACCTTCCCAGGCCCTCTTAAATGCAAACCCTACTGGAATTGGTTTTCCATATAAATACCTTGTTGCATTCCAACTTTGCATTGCTCTTTTTGTTGTCCACAAAGTATTGCTATTACTTGAACCTCTAAATTCTCGAACCAATAAGCTTCTATTTGTATTATAAGGCATTGGTTCATTTTCATTTCTATAATAGGTCTCCATACGGTTGCTGTCATTATTAAAAACAATTATCTTCGCCATAAAAATTCCTCCATAAAAGTCTTAGTATATTTTATGACTTTTGTGGAGGAATGGTTAATTGGCTAAGCCTTTCATCATTTAGAACAAAAACTTTTACCATGTATTCTTTTATAACTTTATTAGCCCATGTTCTAAATTTAATTGCTGGCTTCGAATTTACTCTAAATTCTATTTTAAATATTTTTTTAAAATTATCATACCTAGTGTTACTATTTCGAAAACTATTACAATAGCATAACCACTTACATCTATACTTCCTGTTTTTGGTGTCGTATCTAGTTCTTTATCTACTGTTGGATTTTCATTCAATTCATTACTATTGTTATTATCAGTTTTTTCACTTACTAAAGTATATAAACTAAAATGGTCTGTTTCAAATGTTGCATAATCTTTTCCTTCTATTGTTTCTACGTTAATATCATATCTTACTTTTGTTCCATCTTCGTTTATTCTATAAATAACTAATTTTTCTTTATCAAACTCTTCTGGAACTGGAATACTTATTTTTACTCTACCATTTGGTTGGATTTTAACTCCGTTTGATTTTAATGTTATGTCATATAACGTAAATTTATTTACTTTATTTCCTAATGTTGCCATTACGGTATTATATTTCTCACCATTCGTTATTGCGTTTACTTCTAAAGTAGTATCTTTAGGCACTACTTCTGTTGTAGAATCTAATTTGATGTTAGTATTAGAATCTACTTTAGCTACAATAGTCTCTTTTTCAGTTTCTTTTCTTATGATTATTAAGTCCCTTTCCGGCTCATTTTCTATACCATTGAAATAAAAATTAACTGTATATATATCCTTAATATCTTTAAAATTTTCTGAACCTTTTACCAATTTAATTTCACAGTTTTTCGGAAAATCTTTGTCTTTTTCGCAGTATTTTTTTATCTCTTTTATTGCATAATCACTAGCGTCCCTATCTAAAACAGTGCTTGGAATGTTTATGTATGGAATTAAACTCAATCCTTTTGTAATTCTTAAATCATATAAGATACCATTCTTAAAAAATGCAATTGATGTTCCTTCCGTTCCATATGCTAAAAAATCTCTCCCTCCAGCTCCTGATGACACTTTTACGTATATACTTTCATCGTTTATCATTTCATTGAATTGTTTTTCTGCTAATTCAAATATTCCTTTAGGCATTTCTGGATATTCTAATAAATTAATCTCTAAATTTGTTTTAGGATCAAATTCAAAATTTTTTACAAACTTTTCATCATCTACATTAAATTTATTGGTATTACTATAGACCAAATCAATGTTTTTTGTATATTCATTATATCTTATATCAGTGTCAACATCATTAATGCATATTTCTGCTTTATGAAAATAATCTTCTCCAAGGTAGAAAAGTGCACAATTTGCAATTAATTTAATCTTATGTCCATTTACTGTTAGTTCACTTAATTGTAAAGAATAGTTATGGAAAACATATCCTTCTTTCACTACATTACTTTTTATATTGTTCTCATCTAAAATGTTTTTAATTTTTTCTAATACAATTTCCTCTGCTTTCTCATATTCTATTTCAGGAATATCAATATTCATAGTGTCAGGTATTTGGTCCATAATATTTTTTATATAGTCTTCGTCAACCTCTTTTGCTCTTACTTGGTTTATATTAAAAATTATTCCTAGCACTAATATTCCAAGTAATACTATTAGTACATTTCTTATTTTTGTTTTCATTTTTCTTTGTATAATTATTGAAAATTATACTCTCCTTTCTTTCTAATTTTTTTAATTTTATTAAGTTTATTAACTTCTCCCTCCTTCCTACTTATTTTCATCATATCTCTGTATTTGTATAGTACACAAAGATTTATGTGTAAAAAGCATATCACATATTGGTATTTTTTACAAGTATTTCTCATATAATATATTAATATTTCTCCTTATTTTTATGAGTAATTTTTGTATAATTTTCTTGGAGGCAAGTTTTTATGAATGATGAGAGAGTTATTAAACAACTTACTAATTTAAAAACACTTAGAAAGTCAAAAAAAATAACCCAATTGAAGCTTTCTATGGATTTAGGTGTTTCTCAGGAATTAATTTCTAGGTATGAAAAAGGGAGTTCTTTTCCTCAGCCTCAAATGTTAATTACTTTAGCAAATTATTTTAATTGCTCAGTAGATTATCTTTTAGGTTTGACTGATGTGACTACACCAACAAAATATTTAGTAGCAAAAAATATTTCTGTTGACGAAGCAGAAATATTGAATAAATACAATTTGTTATCTAGCGAGGATAAAAAATGTTTGAAAAAATTCTTGACTTTTCTATTAACTAATAAAAATGAAGAATCTAGCTAACACTGTATTGTGATAGTTAGATTCTTCTTCATTTACATTAGCATCGATAGCAATTATATTAATTTATCTTGAAGGATTTTTAACGCTTCTAAATTATACATAAATAAAAGATTGTGGTGCATTTTTGATACCCATGTATGATAGTTCTAATGGTTCATCATATTTTTTTATATTGTATAATTTATAAGCAATTGCCTTGTTTTTACCCCTATAATACTTATTAAAAAATTCAAAATTTATTCCTGATTCATCTTTCGTTTTTTCCCATATTTTCTGTGGAGAGTCCTCCAAAATTGCCTCAACATTTGCTTCGCCTACAATTTTTTTTACAGGATTTGTACAATATATAATTAATTTATCTACATTCTCTTTACATCTTATTTTTCTATATTCATACTTTTTACTTCCATTAAAAATATTTATTACATGTTCTGGATTAATTGATATCAGTATTTTACACATATTTTTCTCCTTCGTTTCTATTTATAATATTACATTATAGCAAATTACACTTTTTTTGTAAATATTTTTTTATTAGCTTATCTCTATTTTAGAATAATCTTTTTTTGAATAATTTAAAATATCTACTATACTTTTATTTTCAATACTTCTTGGGCTTTGGATATTCCCTTTTATGATTCCTGTTTTTTTTAAATATTCTAAATCTATTGGTTTTTCAAATGTAATATAATGTTTAAATAATATTACTAGGCTTTCTTTTCTTGATATTTTTTCTAATTCTTCTCTAGTATAGGCAGTTCTTTTTCTAACTAATTGATAAATTTCTTCCTTTGTTTTAAAACTTGTAAATACCGCGTCCACTACTCCCAAAGTTGTAATAGCCTTTTTGTCATGAGAAGCATAAAACAGTAAAATATCTCCAGCCTTAAATTTTTTTATTTTGGCATTAGATATAAAAGCTTTTTTTATTGCATTCGAAGATGTATTTAAAGCAGTATAATCTCTAAATTCTATTTGCAATTCTTGTTCTGCCTCTGGAAATAATAATTTATGATACCTTGGTCTAATAGGTAAAACAAATATATTTTGTGTAGTAATTTTAACAAACGGATAAAACTCTTTTGTTTTTAAATCTCTTACAAGGACCAATTCTTTTTGATTTTGTCCTCGTCCATTTTTTGTGTTTTTGTATGTGTATTCCTTAAAACCATATTCTTTAAATAGATCAATAAGAAAATTTTGATTTGGAAATACCGTTACATATATCTCACTTACCTCTTCTTCTATTGCTTTACTAATTATTATTTTTATAAAGGTTTCGCCTATTCTTTTTCCCGTATCAACAACCTTAAAAGTTGAAATTTTAAGTCTAGTAGCCGGTTTAAACGGCTTATCAAAATCATCATATTTTTCATTTAGTTCTTCCTTTTTTAGCATCAAAAATGAAGTTATTCCATTTTTTTCATTTCTAGTTACATATGCTTTTGCTTCTGCTTCTTGTTTTCTTTGAAACCAACCATTAAACTTATCATAGTCTTCTCTTAAACTATCAAAAAACTTATCTTCTAGCTCTATTTTATACAAAAATTCTTCTTTGATAAAAATTGGTATATCATTTGTTGATTTTATTTCCTCTTTAAAATGCTCTAAGGCTTCTTGTATCCCAAAAACTTTATCTCCCAAGCCTATTTTTACACTTTTTCTTTTCAACCTTATATCATTAGTTATTAAGAAAGAAGCACAATTCTGTTTTATTGCATATAAAAGTTCATTATCAACTTTATCATTTTCGTTACTAAATCCCGCTAATATTTGAAATTCTTCTGTAGCAAGAGGTGGATCCTCTATTTTTTTATAGATTCCAATCTTTGATTGAAAAATGTCTCTTTTTCTTTTATCTTTTATTTTTAATGATTCTATAATTGATTTTGGATGAATTACTATTTTATATTCCGAAGAATCATATAATCTTCTTGTAAGCTCTGCAACATCTTTATTTACAATATTATCATCTTCTAAGTATATTAACATATTAGTATCTAACAAAATCTTCTGCAATATATTAACCTCCTAACTTTTACCATTATATTTTATGTTTTTCTAAAAGTCAATACTTTTTCGAAAATTTGTTTTTATTTAGTTTAAAAGGATACTTGGTTCCTCAAGTATCCTTTATTCCCTATAATTATCTATATCCAACTCCCCCTCAAAGTTTTTATCTGTCAGTTCTTCATCTATTTCATATCTTCCATTTTTATATCTTAATATAAAGCCTTCACTTACAACTTTCCTTATTTCGTCTGGCAAATCAGTTGCCTCAAAAACTTTTCTTTCTCCAAATTTGGTTAAATATATTTTGTCTGGGTTTGCATTTAATACGTAATATAGTTCATCTTCCCTTGTTTTAGTATTTGTTTTGCTTAATGAATTTGATAATTCCTGTAAAAAGTTTGTTGTTTCATTGCTTTTGTATCTGTTTTTTATATTGTTAAATAAATTTAGTCTCAGATTTCTCATCTCCTTTAATTTAAAGTGCTTTCTCCATTTTTATAATTTATATCTATCCCTGGTTGAACATTATAAACATATACATTGAAGCATATGCCTTCTCCCTTATCTTCTACAGATTGTGCTTCTATTTCTACTCCGTTTGCAACTAAATTGTCATTTTCAAATATTGGTGTTACTCTGTATAGAACATGATTTTTTGTTGTTCTTACATATTCTGCAACCATATTTTCAAATGGAAGCATTCCCTGAACATTCATATACCTTGTACCTGTTATTAAGTTTTTTTCATTTGCGTTTTCTGCTGTTAGTTGATAACCTATTAAATGACAGCGGTTATATAGGTATTTACCTTCAACAATATCATATTTTGCAGTTTGCCAACCTGATGGTTTTACACTGTTTATTGCTCCTCTTTCTTCTGTTGGCATTGTCTCCATACCTACCTTTGCAAATGCAGTACCACATCTTCCTAAATAATCTAATGGGCTATAATCTTCAAATGTATCTCTTGCAAAGTCTTTTTCATTAAAGTCTGGTTTGTTATCGTTTAAAACAACATATGGTTCATTTTCAAATTTTGGAATTGTGGTTAAGTCAAAAGACGCTGTATAATTGATTTTGTTATACGCATTAGAACTATTAAGTAGACCCTCTAAATCTATATTAAAATATGTTGCAATACCTAGAAATAAAGCTATTGCTAAGGTTAATAATATTTTTGAGAAATTTGTTTTATTCTTTTTCATATGTTCACTCCATTTGCCCAGTATTATATCATGAAATTTGCTATCTTCAAGATTTTTTGCAAAATTTATAAAAAACACCCACATTTTGGGTGCTTTTTGTTATGATTTTTCCATTGCTTGTTTTTTAGGGTATACTACTTTTCCAAATTTAAAGCCATTTATAGCTTTTTGTATTTCTACTAAAACTATTGGTAAGAATGAGATTATGCCTACACAAAACCATTGTTTAGCAGTTAATGGTACACTATCAAATATTTGTGCAAGTTTTGGTTGTAGGATTACCACTGCTTGCAATATTAAGCCTATTACCACTGCTCCAATTAGATACACGTTGTTTAATATTCCTGTTTTGAATATAGATTCCTCACTTTTTATATTGAAGCTATGCATTAATTCTAGTGCACTTAGTGCGAAAAATGCCATTGTTCTTCCTGTTCTTAAACCATAAAGCTTGTTCCCTAAAGCAAATGTAAATAACGTTATTGTTCCTATCATTATACCTTCTATAACTATTTTGCCCCATAGTCCTCCTGCAAATATGCTTTCATTTACCTTTTTAGGCTTTTTATTCATTATGCCTTCTTCCATTGGTTCTAGTCCTAGAGCTATACTTGGCAGAGAGTCTGTAACGAAGTTTATCCATAGTAACTGTATTGCTAAAAGTGGTGTATCAAAACCTAACACAAGTCCCATAAACATTGTTACTATTTCCCCTACATTTGTGGATATTGAGAAATGTACAGATTTCTTTATATTATCATATATATGCCTTCCTTCTTTTACAGCTTCTATAATTGTTACAAAATTATCATCTGTTAATATCATATCAGCCGCATTTTTTGCAACATCTGTTCCTGTATCTCCCATTGCAATTCCTATATCAGCATTTTTTAGTGCTGGTGCATCATTTACACCGATCTCCTGTCATTGCTACAACATTTCCCTGGCTTCTAAATGCTTTTACTATCCTTACTTTATGCTCTGGCGATACTCTTGCAAATACTGAGTATTTCATTATGTTTTTTTCTAGTTTCTCATCTGATATTTTATCTAGTTCCTGTCCAGTAATTGCTACATCTCCAAACTTTAATATACCAAGCTTTTCAGCTATTGCTTTTGCTGTTAAAATATGGTCACCTGTAATCATTACAGTTTTTATTCCTGCTCGTTTACATTCAGCAATTGCATTCTTTACGCCTTCTCGTGGTGGATCTATCATTCCTATAAGCCCACAAAATGTTAAATTATTTTCTAAACTTGTATCTATTTTTTGTGGCAAAATATCTATATCCTTATATGCAACTGCAATTACTCTTAATGCCATCATTGCCATTTGCTCGTTTTGTTTTACTATGTAAGAAACCTCACTTGGTGTTAACTTCTTTTCCCCATTTTGCGTACTATAATAATTGCATCTTTTTATTAGCACATCTGGAGCACCTTTTGTAATAATTCTATATTTATTTCCTATCTTGTGAATTGTTGTCATCATTTTTCTTTCTGAGCTAAATGGAATATCATTTATTCTTGGCATTTCATTATATAAATCTGTTTTTGTGTTTCCTAAGTTCTGTGCTGCCTGAACTATTGCTTTTTCAGTTGCCTCTCCTTCTATTTGTCCGTTTTGAGTTGTACAGTCTGTACACATTGCACCAAGCTTTAAGAGTTGTTCTTGACTTCCATTTTCCAACGTGAATATTTTTGTAACTTGCATTTTATTTTGTGTAAGTGTTCCTGTTTTATCTGATGCAATAACAGTACTACTTCCAAGTGTTTCTACTGCTGGAAGTCTTCTTATTATACTATTTTTCCTTGCCATTCTTGTAATTCCAATTGATAACACTATTGTAACAACTGTTGGTAATCCCTCTGGAATTGCAGCAACCGCTAGTCCTACTGATGCCATAAATATTTCCATTACTGGTATATGTCTTGCAAGTCCTATTAAAAATACTAATGCACAAATTGCAAGTGCTGTTACTCCAAGCTTTTTGCCTACATCTCCGTAGTCTTTTTTGCAGAGGTGTTTCTGGTGCTTCATCTGTTATAATCATTTGAGCAATTTTTCCTACCTTTGTATTCATCCCTGTTTCTGTAACTATTCCTTCTGCATGTCCGCTAACTGCTATTGTTGTTGAAAAACTCAAGTTTTCCATGTCTCCTAAATTTGAATTTTCATTTATTATTTTTTCTGCATTCTTTTCAACTGGTATGGTTTCTCCTGTAAGTGCAGATTCTTCAACCTTAAAATTATATGCATTTATTAATCTTACATCTGCTGGCACATAGTTACCTGCTTCTATGTATACTATATCCCCTGGCACTAATTCTTCGCTTGCGATTAATCGCGATTGGCCATTTCTTTTAACTTTTGCTTGAGGGCTTGATAATTTTTGAAGTGCTTCTATTGATTTTTCAGCCTTGCTCTCCTGTATTACTCCCATAATGGCATTTAAGATTACTATTCCAGCAATTATAATTGAATCTATATAATCATTGCTATGCTCAAAATATGAAATACCTGCTGATATTCCGGCACTTATCAGTAATATTATTATCATAAAATCATTAAATTGCCTTAAAAATCTTACAATTATGCTTGTCTTTTTTGCCTCATTTAATTTATTTTTACCAAACTGTTCCTGCCTTTTCTTCGCCTCTTCATCTGTTAAACCTGTTTCAATATTTGTCTTTAGTTTTCTTGAAACATCTTGTACATTTAAAGCACACCACATAAAATTCCACTCCTTTGTAATTTATATATTAAATTCTATTCAGTGATTTTGTTTTTATGCAAAGATTTTTTCTCTTTTTCTCTTTATTTTTCCTCATTTTTGTTATATAATATTATGTAATTTGTTTATAGAGGTGAATTTATGGAATATAATCATGATAAAATTGAAAAGAAATGGCAAAAGTATTGGGACGATAATCAGACTTTTAAGGCAGTAACTGGAGATAAAAAGGAACCTTATTATATATTAGTTGAGTTTCCTTATCCTTCTGGCGCAGGTCTTCATGTTGGACATGTTAGAGGTTATACTGCCCAAGATGCTTTAGCTAGAATGAAGAGAATGCAAGGCTATAATGTTTTATATCCAATGGGTTGGGACGCTTTTGGTGCTCCTGCTGAACAATATGCAATTAAAAATCATATTCACCCAAAAGAAGCGGTTAAAGAAAACATTCATACATTTAAAAATCAGATGAAGGACTTAGGTTTTTCTTTTGATTGGTCTAGAGAGTTTTCAACTACTGATCCTGAATATTATAAATGGACACAATGGCAATTTCTACAATTTTATAAACATGGTATGGCATATAAAGATACTATTCCTGTTAATTGGTGTCCAACTTGCAAAACTGTTCTATCTAATGAAGATGCTGCAGGTGGAGTTTGTGAAAGATGTGGTTCACAAGTTGTTCAAAAGGAAAAATCTCAATGGATGCTTAGAATGAGCAATTATGCAGAAGATTTATTAAAAGGTTTAGATGATACAAATTTTGCTGATAGAGTTAAACTTGGTCAAATTAATTGGATTGGAAAATCAACAGGTGTTGAGGTTGATGTAAAAATTGTTGGTGGTGGAAGTTTTTCAATTTTCACAACATGTATTGAAACAATTTATGGTGTAACTTTCTTTGTTATTGCTCCTGATGGAAAACTAATTAAAGAATTAATGCCACGTGTTCAAAATAAAGAAGAAGTTCAAAAATATATAGATGAAACTGCAAAAAAATCTAATATGGATAGAACAGACTTAAATAAAGGAAAAACTGGCTGCATTCTTCAAGGTATTACTGCTATTAACCCAGTTAATGGAAAAGAAGTGCCAATTTTCCTTGGCGACTTTGTTTTAGGCGATTATGGAACTGGTGCTGTTATGGCTGTTCCAAGTCATGATCAAAGAGATTTTGAATATGCCGTAGAGCATAACTTGGAAATGATACAAGTAATTGATGGCAGAGATACTTCTAAAGAAGCTTTTGAAAAACAAGATTATTTAAATAAAGGTTGTAAACTTATAAATTCTGAAGAATTTACTGGTCTTACTGTTGAAGAAGCAAAGAAGGAAATTACTAAAAAGCTTGTAGATATGGGAGTTGCAAGAGAAGTTAATAATTATAAAATGAGAGATTGGATATTCTCTCGTCAAAGATTTTGGGGTGAACCAATTCCAATGGTTTACTGCGAAAAATGTGGTTGGCAACCAATGAAAGAAGAAGATTTACCATTACTTCTTCCTGACGTTGCTGAATATGAGCCTACAGAAAATGGAGAAAGTCCTCTTGCAAATATTACATCATGGGTAAATACAACTTGCCCTCACTGTGGTGGTAAGGCTAAAAGAGAAACTGATACTATGCCTAACTGGGCTGGTTCTAGCTGGTATTTCTTAAGATTTATGGATCCACATAATAATAAAGAATTTGCCTCAATGAACGCCATGAAATATTGGAAGCAAGTTGACTGGTATAATGGTGGAATGGAGCATACTGCAAGACACTTACTATATGCAAGATTTTGGGTACAATTTTTATACAATATTGGCTTAGTTCCTAGAAAGGAAATGATTTGGACTCGTGTTAGTCATGGTATGGTTTTAGGCTCTAACAATGAGAAAATGAGTAAGTCAAAAGGTAATGTAATTAACCCTGATGATGTTATAAAAGAATATGGTGCAGATACTTTAAGATTATATGAAATGTTTATGGGAGACTACACTCAAGATGCTCCTTGGAGTACAGATTCTTTAAGAGGTTGTAAGCGTTTTATAGATAAAGTTATTCGTTTAAAAAACAAAGTTGTAGATGGAGATAGTTATTCTCCAAAACTAGAACCAATTATTAATAAGACAATAAAAAAGGTTCAAGGTGACTTAACAAGAATGGCTTATAATACAGCAGTATCTAGCTTAATGATATTGGCAAATAGTTTTGAAGAAGCTCCTTCAATTACTAAGGAAGATTATCACTTACTTTTAACATTATTAAACCCAATAGCCCCTCATATTACAGAAGAGCTAAACCAGGAATTCGGTTTCAAACCAATTTGTGAATCTAGCTGGCCTGAATATGATGAATCTAAAACAATAGATAGTGAAATTGAAATTCCTGTTCAAATTAATGGAAAATTAAAGGGAACTATAAAAGTTGCTAATGATAGTGATGAAGAAACCGTAAAGGCTTTAGCTCATAAAGAACTTGCTGAGTTATTAGATGGCAAAACTATTGTTAAAGAAATATATGTTAAGAATAAAATATTTAATATTGTTGCAAAATAAAGTAAAATGGGAAATGATGTGTTTCATTTCCCATTTTTTTATTTTTCTTCATTTCCTTTTAGCTTTTCTGCTCTATCTGCTGCAATTAGGTTATCTATCATTTCATCTAGATTTCCATTTAAAAAGCTTTCCATTTGATAGATGCTAAGACCAATTCTATGGTCTGTAATTCTTCCTTGTGGATAGTTGTAAGTTCTTATTTTTTCGCTTCTATCTCCTGTTCCTACTTGGCTTTTTCTTTCATTGTGAAGTTCTTCATCTTGTTTTTGTTTTTCAATTTCATATAATCTAGATTTTAATAAATTCATTGCATATTCTCTATTTTGTGTTTGTGAACGTTCTGTTTGACATTCTGCAACAATTCCTGTTGGTTCATGTATTAATCTTACAGCTGATGATGTTTTATTTACCTTTTGTCCTCCAGCACCTGATGCTCTGAAAACTTCCATTCTAACATCTGCTGGATTTATTTCAATTTCAACGTCTTCAACAACTGGTAATACTGCAACTGTTGCTGTTGATGTGTGTATTCTTCCACTACTTTCTGTATCTGGAACTCTTTGTACTCTGTGAACTCCACTCTCGAATTTTAATCTACTATAAACGCCCTTTCCTGTTACCATGAAAGTTACTTCCTTGTATCCACCCATTTCAGTTTCATTTTCGTTTAGTACCTCTATTTTCCAGTGTTTTGTTTCTGCATACATTGCGTACATTCTAAATAATGTTCCTGCAAATAATGCGGCTTCTTCTCCACCTGCACCTGCTCTAATTTCACAAATAATATTTTTATCATCATCTGGATCTTTTGGAATTAATAGTATTTTAAGTTCTTCTTCTAATGCTGGTATTTTTTCTCTTAATTCGTCCATCTCAGCTTCTGCAAGTTCTTTTAGTTCTTTATCACTTGCCATCTGCTTTGCTTCTTCAAAATCGTTTTTTGCTTTTTTATATTCCCTATATTTTGCAACAATATCTTCAAGACTTGCATGTTCTTTCATTAATTTTTGCCACTCTGATGTTCTTGCAATAACCTCTGGGTCGCTAATTTGGGCTGTTAATTCGTCATATCTTTTTTCTACGTCTTCTAATTTTTGTAACATAATATTCTCCTAACATTTAAAAATCAAATATTATTATACCACACAATATAAAAATAGTCTAGGAATTTTACAAAATTCCTAGACTCTCCAGATTTAGACCAGGTTGATTGCGGTTACTCCATGACTTTCGATATGGAGTAAATCACGGGGGTTGAAATTTCCCCTCTCGTCCATTTTGTACACACCAAAGCTCATCGGCTTGCCAACCATAATTCTAGGCGGCTTTTTATCTGCCAAGAGCAGTGTTCCCAAAATGGTTCCTGCCACAAACCATGTGCCATGTTCATTAAAGAACTTATACTGCACATCGTTTTCAGTATCGACTACAACTGTTCTATCCTCCATTTTTGTTTCCTCCAAAATATTAATTTTGTTAACCAAATAAGCTCTATTACTTATTTGAAAGGATTACTACAAAAATTCATTTACATTATATTACTATTTTCGACATTTTTCAACATTTTTTCAACAATTCCATAACTTTTTTGTATACATAAAAGCTACCTGCTATAAAAATGTCTCTATCACTATATTTATCCATTGTTTCATTAATTGCATCTTCTAAGCTTTTTGTTTTGATTCTTTCTTTTTCAATGTATCTATTTGCTTCTTCAAGTAATACTTCCTTTGCAACATATGGTTTTTCTGGAACTCCATCTGTGAAATAGAATATTGCCTCTTTATCACTTGATAGTTCTTCTATTATTGTATTATGGTCTTTTGTCTGCAAAATTGATATTATATATACATGTTTTTTGTCGCTATAATATTGTTTGATATTATCTTTTAAATTTTGAATTGCACTTTCATTGTGTCCACCATCAAATATGATACATGGTGTTTCATTTATTTTTTCCATTCTTGCTTTATGGATAACTGTCTTTAAGCCTTCTCTTATCGCTTCTTCCGGAATTTTGAAACCTTTACCCCTTAAAATATCAATGGTTTCTAAACATTCTACTGCATTTTGTGTTTGAACTTTTCCTTTTAAGTTGATTTCTATATTTTTGAATTCTTTATAATCAAATTTTTGATAGTCTTGGTTATAGCTATAATTTGTAATTTCTTTTGTATTAATTAAATGAAGTTTATTATTTTCCTTTGCACATTTTTCCTGTATTACTTCTGTAACTTCTTTAGTATTTATAAAAACTGTTTCTGAATTTTGCTTAATTATGCCTGCTTTATGTGTTGCAATTTCTTTGAGTGAATGTCCTAAAATGTCCATGTGGTCATATCCAACTTTTGTTATGACTGAAACTAATGGTGTTATTATGTTTGTGCAATCAAGTGTGCCTCCTAGGCCTGTTTCTATAACAGCTATATCACAATTTTGCTTGTAAAAATATATAAGAACTAGCGATGTTATAACTTCAAACCATTTTACAGGTATTTCATGTGTTTGATTATATTCTGTAACTACACTAGACAATGGTATTAGATTTTCTTCTACCTCTTTATCTGTAATTGGTTTGTTGTTTATGCATATACCATCATTAAATGTTATTAAATGTGGAGAAACGAATTTTCCAACTTTGTATCCAGCTTTTATTAAGCAGTTATTTAGCATCTCACTTACGCTTCCCTTGCCATTTGTGCCAGCTATGTGTATGCATTTTAGCTTTTTATGTGGGTTATCGAACTTCTCCATTATATATTCCATTGCCTCTAGAGTCGGGTCTTTTGTGAATTTATCAAAATGTGATAAGTATTCTTCTATATCCATTATTCTCTCCTTAAAATTTATTTTCGGCTTTATATTTTATCAAATTTTTAGGAGATATACAATAGTTATTTTACTTATTTTTCAAGTATCCAAATATTCTGTAATTTGCCTTTCATCTTGTTACTATTATATTTGTTTCTGCATATATTATTCTAGGTGATTATTGTGTCTATAACTTACACAGATAGATTTTATACTTCTGATTTGTTTTATAAAAATATTCGAGATTTATTAATAACTTATCCTTTTCTTCAATCTGAAAACATAGGCTTTAGTGTTCTTGGAAATCCTATTCCTTATGTTAGACTTGGCCGTGGTTCAAAACATGTTTTCTATTCCGCTTCTATTCATGCCAATGAATCTATTACCACTAATATTCTTATGAAATTTATTGAAGATTTTTGCATTGCTTATGTGCGGAAATGATGAAATCTTTGGAATAAATGCAAGAACCATTTTTAATAATTCTTCAATTTACATTGTGCCAATGTGCAACCCTGATGGTATAAATTTAGTAAATGGCGCTTATCCTGTTCGGAAGTACTACATACTCAAGGGCTCAAAGTATATCTCAAAATTACCCTAGTATTACTTTTCCTAATGGTTGGAAAGCAAATATTAATGGTGTGGATTTAAACCTGCAATTTCCTGCACGGTTGGGAAGAAGCTCGTAGAATTAAGTTTTCACAAGGTTTTACATCTCCTGCTCCTCGTGATTTTGTGGGTTTTGGTCCTTTAACTGAACCAGAAGCTTTGGCTTTATATAATTTCACTTTGGAAAATAATTTTAGTTTGATTTTAGCTTATCATACTCAAGGAAAAGAAATTTATTGGCAGTTTCAAAATTACGCACCAGAAGATGCAGAAGAAATTGGGAATATTTTTGCAAGTTTAAGTGGTTATACATTAGCTGATGTTCCATATAATTCAAGCTTTGCAGGATATAAAGATTGGTTTTTACAGCAATATAGAAAGCCTGGATATACCATAGAAGCTGGCATTGGAGAAAACCCTCTCCCTATTTCTCAATTTGACGAAATATATAATAACAATATTGGAATTCTCGTTATAGCTTCTGTTTTATAAAAGTAAGCCCCCACCAAACAGGTAGGGGCTTTTTGATTTTAGTGCCAGCAGTAGATGAAACCTGGTCCATCTTGTCTCAGGAAGAAACCTTCTTTTTCGAGAGAAAGAGGTGGCAGGCAGTTTCTACCCAAACTTATATAGGTTCTATTTGAAACTGTTGCCGTGCGTAAACAGTCACGCAAAAGCTTTTCCTCTACGTTGCCCATAATAGCTTCTTCAAAAGCCTTAATGAGCTCCTCAGATTTCTTCACCGAGATTTCATAAAGCTGGTCTGCTAATTTCATGTAATGTTCCCTCCAAAAATTTTTTTCTTGATGAAATCTTAAAATGCAAAAAGGGAAATATACATCAAGATATATTTATTATAACACATTATGTCGAATTTTGTCTACTTTTTGCTTAACGTTACTTCTATTGGAAGTTCTTTATTATTTCTACTTATTGTTAAAGTCACCTTTTCTCCTGGCTTTTTTCTATAAATATAGGTTCTAAGTTCACTCATTCTATTAATACTATTTCCATCAATTTTAGTTATAACATCTCCTGTTTTTAAGTTTGTTTTTGCAGCTGGTCCGTCTTTTGCGATTTTTACGACATATATTCCTTCATTAAAAGTAACATCATTATTTAAATATTTAATAACCTCTTTATCATATGCAAATATTCCTAAATAGGCTTCTTCAAATGCTTCAGCATTTGTTAGGCTTTCTACAACTGGTTTAATAATATTAATTGGTATTGCAAATCCTATTCCTTCTGCTGTTTCAATTTTTACTGAGTTTATTCCTATTACCTCTCCTCGTTCGTTTATTAACGGTCCTCCACTGTTTCCTTGGTTTATACTTGCATCTGTTTGAATTAAGCCTTCCATATAGCTTGAATTTTTATTTTCCTCGATTTTTATTGTTCTATTTAATCCACTAATTATTCCTTTTGTAACGGTTCTTTGAAATTCTATACCAATTGGGTTTCCTATTGCATAAACAGTTTCACCAATTTTTATATTATCTGAATCTCCTAGTTGCAAATATTTTAAATTGTTTGCACTAATTTTTACTACTGCTAAATCTAAGTCACTATCTGCCCAAACAGTATTGCCATTGTAAATTGTTCCATCTTCCATTGTAACATAGCATGAACTATATTTATTTCCTGCTAAATGCCAATTTGTAATTATATATCCATTTTCTGAAATAATTGCACCTGTTCCAAGCTTTAAATCTTCTGTTGCATTTGTCTCAAAAATACTATCCCCTTTATTTTTTATTTTAGAAATTCCTACAACACACTTTGTAATTTTCTCTAATATATCTGTTATATCTTCTTTTGTTTCTTCTTGATTTGCAGCAAGTCTTATGGCTGTATTCTCACTTCCACTTGGAATTTGATTATTTTCAACATTTATATTTAAATACATTTTATACAAAAAAAGTGTACTTACAGATGCTATTATCATAAGTAAAACTGTACACATAATATATTTGAATTTACTTTCCTTCTTTTCATATCTATACATATATTTCCTCCTTTGAATATTCTTTCCTTTTTGTATGAAAATTAAACTCCATTTATTGATTTATTTTATGTTTAATGATATACTAATATTTGGAAAAAAATGTCGTAAAGGTGGTAATTATGCAAAAGAACATGTATGATTTAACAAATCCGCAAAAGTCAATTTGGTATACAGAAGAATTTTTTAAAGGAACACCTATCGAAAATATCACTGGTTCTGTAATTATTCCTGAAAAAGTTAATTTTTCACTGTTAGCTGAAGCCATTAATATTTTCGTCTCTAAAAGCGATAGTTTTAGGCTTAAATTTTTCATTGAAAAAAATCAGGTCAAACAGTATGTTGAAACATATACAAAGTTTGATGTTGAAATTATAGATGTTTTATCAGATGATGAACTTAGAAACGTTGAAAAAACTATTGTTTCAACTGCTTTTGATGTTTTAAATTCATTTCTTTTTAATTTTAAACTAGTTAAGTTTCCAGATAATCATGGTGGATTTATAATTAATATGCACCATTTAATTTCTGACGCTTGGAGTGCTGGTCTTGGTGCCTCTGAAATCATTAAGATTTATACTCGTCTAGTGAAAAAGGAGCCTATTGACGATATTACCTACCCTTCTTATATAGATTATATTACTTCTGAAGAGAAATATTTGCAAAGTGATAAATATAATAAAGATAAATTATTTTGGAATGAAATGTTTCAAACAGTACCAGAAATTGCTTCAATTCCAAGTATTGGCTATTTCACAAAAAATAACATTGCTGGTAAATCCATAAGGAAACAATTTATTCTACCAAATGATTTAATACAAAAAATAAATGATTTTTGTAAAACCAATAAATTTTCTGCATTTAACTTTTTTATGGCCATTTTCTCAATTTATATTGGAAGAACCTCAAATTTAGATGAATTTGTTATTGGTTCGCCTATTTTAAATCGTGGAAACGTTAAAGAAAAGCATACTTCTGGTATGTTTATTAGTACTGTCCCTTTAAAAGTTAATATAGGAAATGACATATCATTTTCTGGGCTTGCAAGCAATATTTCATCAAATTTTTTTAGCATATTTAAACATCAAAAATATCCTTATTTATCTTTACTTGAAGATTTAAGGCATATTGATAGTACTATTCCAAATTTGTATAATACTTTAATATCTTATCAAAATATTAGAAGTACAGCCCAAAGCTCTGAAACACCATATGATATAAATTGGATACCAAATAATTTTACATCTGATAGCCTAGATATTCATATTTACGATATGAATGATACTGGAAACATGAATATCGCTTATGATTACCAAATAGTAAAATATTCAGATCAAGATATTGAAAACATTCATAAGAGAATATTATTTATGATTGAACAAGTCTTTGAAAATGCTGATATTTTAGTGAAAGATTTAGATATTATTACACCTGATGAGAAAAATAGAATTTTAAATGATTTTAATAACCAAAAGCTTGAATATGATACAACTCAAAATATAAAAGAAGTTTTTGAAGCACAAGCTCAAAAAGCACCAAATGATATTGCTGTTGTGTTTGATAATGATGCTCTATCTTACAAAGAATTAAATGAGAAAGCAAATTCTTTATCACATTACCTAATGAAGCATGATATAAAAAAGGGCGATATTGTGCCAGTTTTAATGAACCGTTCAACTGACCTTATTGTCTCAATGCTTGCAATTATCAAATGTGGAGCAATTTATCTACCTATTTCAATAGAATATCCTACAGAAAGAATTGAGTATATTCTTGAAAATTGTAATGCAAAATTATTTATTACAACTAAAACAAATAATTTAATTAGCAATGATAAATTTGAAAAAATATTTTTAGATGATTTCAAATATTCAAGTAACTCTATTAAAAATCCTGAAGTTCAAATTTCTTCAAATGATGTACTTTATATAATTTACACTTCAGGTTCAACTGGAAACCCTAAAGGAGTTAAAGTTACTAACCAAAACCTTCATAATTTTGTTGCTAATTTCACAAATTATTTTGATGGCGTAGATGCCAGTGATAATTGCTTAGCTTCTACAAATATGGCTTTTGATGTTAGTATTTTCGAGTATTTTACAACTCTTCTAAACGGTGCAACACTTTATTTATATGAAGAAAACACTATTAATGATATATTCAAATACTGCAGAAGCATTGTAAGGAACAATATTACATTATTATATATTCCACCAAATATTTTGGAAGAAGTTTATGCTATTTTATCAACTTATAGTTTTGTTCCAATTAAAAAGATATTAATTGGAGTTGAACCTATTGGTAGTGCTACAATGAAAAAATATTATAAATTCAACAAAAATATGAAAATAATAAATGCCTATGGTCCTACAGAAACCACAATTTGTGCAACTGCAAATGTTCTAGATGAGTCTACTATAAAGAATTACAGAGTTATACCTATTGGAAAACCTTTAGGCAATTTAAGGTTATTTATTTTAGATAAATATTTAAAGCCTATGCCAATATATACACCTGGAGAACTTTATATTACTGGAGATGGGGTTGGAAAAGGTTACTTAAATAATAAAGAACTTACAGAAAAAAGCTTTATTAAATTACCTGATGAACTTTCTTCTAAAATTGCCTATAAAACTGGCGACCTTGCGAAATGGAATGACGATGGTACTATTAGCTTTATTGGAAGAAAAGATAACCAAGTTAAAATTAATGGTCACAGAATAGAACTTGGCGAAATTGAAAGCTGTATTTATAGATATCCAAATGTTGAAAAATGTGTTGTTACAATTGATAATAATCAAAAAATTATAGCATATTTTTCATCTGAAAAGCCTGTAAACATTGCTGATTTAAAGGCATTTATGCAAAGAAAGCTTCCTACTTACTTTATACCAAATTTCTTTGTACCTGTTGAAAAATTCAAGCTAACTGCAAATGGAAAAGTAGATAGAAAAGCTCTTGCAAAAATAAAAATAAATACTGAAACCACATACGAACCACCTAAGACAGAATATCAAAAACAGTTAGCAGAAATTTTTGAAACTGTTCTTGGAATTTCAAAAATAAGCATTACTGATAATTTCTTCGAAATTGGTGGAGATTCATTATCTGCAATTAAGCTTCAAATTGAGGCATTTAATAAAGGTTTAGATATATCTTATAAAGATATATTTAATTACCCAACAATTAAATTACTAGCTGAAAACACATCAAAATCAACTGATGAAGCACAACCTGAGCCAGAGGAAGTTTATGATTATTCATCAATTGATGAATTAATTGAGAAAAATGTAAATCCAAACAAAGCTAAAATGAAGAAAGATAAAGTAAAAAATATTCTTCTTACTGGTGCTACTGGCTACATGGGAAGCCATATTTTAGATAGTTTACTTAAACATACTAAAAGTAATATTTACTGTTTAGTACGTGCTAAAAACAATAACGACCCACAAACAAGATTGCTTGATATTTTAAAATTTTACTTTGGTAATAAATATGATAAACTAATCTTCAAGAGAATCTTTGCTGTTGAAGGTGACGTTACAGATGCAAAACTTGGACTTAATGATTTGTATTATGAGGAACTTGGTCAAAGTATAGACTGCGTTATAAATTCAGCTGCAGTCGTTAAACACTACGGAAATTCTAGCGTGTTTAATGATACAAATATAGTAGGAACACAGAATCTGATTAACTTCTGCTTGAAATTCAATTGTAAGTTGATGCATCTATCAACCCTTAGCGTTTCAGGAAATATATTTGATAAAAAGCTTGAGGTTCAGCCAAGTGAAGTAGTTTCTTTTACTGAAAAGAATTTATACATTAATCAAGATTTATCAAACATATATATAAAAACAAAATTCCTTGCTGAGAGATTAATTTTAGAAAACATTATAAAAAATAATTTAAATGCAAAAATTATTCGTCTTGGTAATATTACAAATAGATACTCTGATGGAGCTTTCCAAATAAACGTATCTGAGAATGCATTTTTAAATAGAATTCATTCTTTCATACAAATTGGCTATGTTCCAGAAAGTTTAAGAAATTACCCTATTGAATTTTCGCCAGTTGATGTATGTGCATTAGCAATAGTAAATTTAACAATTTATCAAAACCCATTTACTATTTTCCATGTATTTAATCAAAATTACATTACTTTTGAGCAGTTGGTTAAAGTGTTTAATACACTTCATGTTAAATTAGATTTTATAGATGATAAATTGTTCTCTCAAAAAGTTGAAGAATTATCTAATAACCCTGAAACTAAACATATAATTTCCGGTATTATTAATGATTTTTCAAGAGATAAACATATAAAATATGTGTCTAATATAGTACTTTCAAATTCTTTTACAAATAATTACTTAAGGCGTATTCTATTTAGATGGCCAAAAATCAATGAAAAGTACTTGAGTAAATACGTGGTTTATTTAAAAACCATAGGTTATATTAAATTTTAGGAGGTTTAAAATTATGCTTGCAAGTGTTCAAATATTATCTGGTCTTGTAATATCTGCCTTATTAATATTAGCATTACTTATCTTTATGAAGAAGCAAACAAGACAAACAAATTTAAAAAAATCATTTGTTTTTACTTTATTTTGTTTGCTAATCTGTACTTCTGGTTTGATTTCACAGATATTACTTAGTAAACCTTTAAATATTTCTCCAATATATTTTGATTATTTTGTATATATTGGAACATGCTTTTTACCAGTTGCTTTTTTGATTATGAGTTTAAAATTTACAAAACCCGCATCTGGAGTAAACACAAAGAAATTAGCCCTTTCACTTTCCATTATACCTATTTTATGCTTAATAGGTTTATGGACAAATGACTTTCATCATTTATTTTATATTAAATACTCAATATTCCTTTCAGAAGGAGTTTATGGACCGTTGTTTTATATAACTAGCCTTTATACATATTCTCTTTTTGGAATTGCCTTAATTTATTTAGCAATTTACAGTATTAAAAACATTAAATATTATTTTTGGCAATCACTATTTATATTTATTGGTGCACTAGTTCCTATTGTAGTAAATTTACTTGGAGTTGTTGGTATATTTAATCTATCTATCTATATTACTCCTATGTGCTTTTCTATTACTGTACTTTGCTTTGCCTTATCTATTTTCAAATTTGGATTTTTAAAAATTACACCTATTGCACTTAAGAAAATAGTAAATAGAATTTCAGATTCATATATTGTAATAAACAGCGATATAAACGTTATAGATTTTAATGAGCCTTTATTAAAAACCTTTAAATTATCTGCAGATGAAATTATGGGGAAAAGTTTATTTGAAATTGATCGTTTTTCAAAAAATGTTCCAACATCAGTAAAAAAGAAGGTTGAACATGCAATTCAAAAAACAAAATCTGATGATTCTACTATCATTATTGATGAGTTTTTTGAATCACTTGATAAATATTTTCATATTGAAATAAATAGAATAACAGAAGGTAATAACTTCCTTGGAACACTTCTTCTTTTCAAAGATGTTACACAACACAAACACGATTTACAAACTATAAAAAACAACCAAGAAATCTTGATAGAAAGAGAACGTTTGGCAACTCTTGGTCAAATGATTGGAGGAATAGCTCACAACTTAAAAACTCCTATAATGTCTATATCTGGTGCAGCTGAAGGAATACTTGATTTGGTAAATGAATATAGAGAATCTATTGGAGACCCAGAAGTTACTATTGAAGACCACAAAGATATTGCAAATGATATGGAAGAATGGATAAAAAAAATTCAAACACATCTTTCTTATATGTCTGATGTAATTACAACTGTTAAAGGACAAGCTGTTGCATTTTCTGATAATGCTTCATTTACAAGCTTTACTCTTGATGATTTAATTAGACAAGTAAATATTTTAATGAAACATGAACTTAGTCATGCTCTTGTTGAATTGCAAGAAACCTTAGAACTACCTGCTGATACTGTTGTTAAAGGAAATATTAATAGTTTAGTACAAGTATTAAATAACATCATTTCAAATGCAATTCAAGCTTATGATGGTAAAGCTGGTGAAAAAATTGTATTGGATATTTACAAAGAAAATAATTTACTTGTAATTAAAATTCAAGATTTTGCAGGAGGAATTCCAGATTCAGTAAAGGCTAAACTATTTAAGGAAATGGCTACAACTAAAGGAAAGAACGGAACTGGACTTGGTTTATTCATGTCTTACTCTAATATTAAAGCTCATTTCAATGGTAATATACGTTTTGAAACTAAGAAAAATAAAGGAACAACATTCTATATTGAAATACCTACATAGACTATATGAATAAAGGAACGGTTTAAACCGTTCCTTTTATTTTATTCATTATCATCAAATGCTCCAAATAATTCATCAAATTTTGCTTCTAACTCCTTTTGTAAATCATATGTATCATTTGATTTATCCTCTTGTTTTGGAGCTTCTGTTGGTGTCTCTTGTTTTGGTTCTTCTACTCCTTCAAATAAATTATCTAATGTTTCATTAGGTGTATTAGCAGGAGCCGGAATTGGCTCTTTTGGCTTATTTGCAGGTGTTTCTTCAAATAAATCATCTAATGATTCTATTTTTGTATCAACTTCTTTTTCATCTACTTTTTCTTCTACATATGGGTTATACGGATTATATTTTCTCCAATTTCCTCTATCAATTGGTGGAACTGAATTATGGCTACATGCATATTTTTGTACCAATTTTTCTGTATTATATTTGAAGTAATAGTATTTAGGTGCTTTAATTGGTTTTATTCCTTTTTCTAGGATAATACATAAGTCATTGTCTAGTCTTCTTAATTCATCTGGTGTCATTAATGCTCTTGCCATAATTTGGTCTGACTTGTTATATCCCTGTCTCCACATGTTTTTATCTTTATTTACAGACCAGCTCTCATGAGCAATTGTTTTTTCTCCAAGCTCTTTAGAGAAGTATTCAACTGTTTTTTGTGAGTTACTTCCTAAAAATATTGTTGTATCACAGTTACCAATAATTGTTTCATGCGATTTTTCATATACTGCCTCTAATTGGTCTAAGTTCTGTAATATAACACTAAATGATATTTTTCTACTTCTTGATGTTGATATCTTTTTATCAAAATCTGGTATTTTACCAATGTTAGCAAACTCGTCTAATATAAAATATGTTGGTTGTGGCAAAGCTCCTCCACTCTTATCAGCAAAATCATATAATCTTTGTATCATCTGTGAGAAGAATATTGTAAGCAAGAAATCATATGCTGCATGTGTATCTGATGATATTACATATACCGCAGTTTTTCTTCTACCTATATCTTCAAAGTTTATTGTATTTGTTGATGTAAGTTCTGCAATTTCCTTTGAATCGAACTTACCTAATTTTGATTGCAATGTACTTAGAATTGATCCATATGTTTTTTCTGGTGCAATTTCTATAGATTTATAATTCATTCTTGCTGGGTGGTCATATGGCAATTGGTTCATAAGTTCTGTAAGTAGGTTTCCACCACCATTACTATTAGCAGCCCTTACTAGTTCTGCACAACTTGCTAAGTTTTGTTCTTCTTCTGGTCTTGTTGCTAGCAAATAATATATTAATGCTTTTAAAAGCATTTCAGCCATGTCATCCCAATATGGATCTGATGAGCCGCCTTCAACTTTTTGTCCCTTTACTATTGTATTTGCAATAACGTCAACATCAATTTCGCTTTCAATGTGCATTAATGGATTATATCCATCACTATTTTTAGGATTTACTAGGTTTAGTATTTTAATGTCATAACCTTGTTCTCTTAAATATCCTGCTGTTTTATCATATAGTTCACCTTTTGGATCTGTAAATACATATGAACCTAAAAGTTGATATGCATTTGGAATAACATATGATGCAGATTTACCAGAACCAGAACCGTCCAACAACTAATACGTTAACGTTTCCTCTTTTATCTACTGGCAAATAATGTTTTTCTGCAAGTAATATTCCCTTATTCTTGCTAAGTACAGAATATTCTTCACCATTTGCCCAATCACTTGAACCATGTTCTATATCTGCATAATCATGTTTTGGCATTGTTTTTATTAATCCAACTATCGCAAAACCTAGTATTAATATTCCAATCCATAGCTCACATTTTAGGTAATTACCAATATATTCTTCTGAAAATGCCTTTCCTAAATTTCCGTCCTATATCACCTATATTACTATTCATTAGGGTTTCAATAAAACTACCATTTCCTTTTTCAACTGCCTCAACCCAGCTAATACTTACAGGCGCAATTAATACTATGGATAGTACAACCCATAGTATTATAGCAATTATGAAAACAGATTTGCATTTTTTTAGTGCATAACTTATTTTATTTCCCATTTCTTATCACCTATTCTTTGGTTTTTATTTTTCAACTTCTTCTACTTCTTTTACCTTTTCAGTTGTAACTGCATCTAAAACAAGCTTTTTGTTTTCTGGTAATGCTCTAAGTTTTGCAGCACTTTTTAATCTTTTTGGTTGAGAAATAGGATCAAATTCTTCAATTCCCATTATCAACTACCTCCTTACTTTTTAAATACTGGGCTACCACCCACTAAGATATAATCATCATCATCGCCTTGTCTTATTTCAAAAGCGAAATAATTCTTATGTGCTTTTAATTTACATTTTCCTTTAACTTCATTTGTTGTTTCGTCAAAGTATAAAACTGGTTTAACTTCTTCTACGGTGTCTAAGTCTATTATTGTTATAGGTCTTTTTAAATTAGGTGTATATGTGAAATCTTTAACCTCTGTGTCTTGGTCTTCATAGTATTTTTTAAAGTTAAATGGAAGTGGAGCTTTTTCAATGATAACTTTGTCTCCATCTAATACACCATTATTAATAACAACTTTATCTTTACCAAATGAAAATATAGCTAATCTATTTCCCTCTGGTTTTGGTTTATCTATGTAAAAAGTTTTTCTGATTTTTTCTCCAACATATTCTTCTGTACTGTCTAATCTTTGAATTGTAAACTTTGGAGAATTCTTTTCAAATTCCTTTTCTGTTTTACTAACTTCGTATACTACTGTTCTAACATTTTGTGGATCTGTAATACTAAAATGCTTTCCTTCAAAATTTTCCATTTAAATAGCACCTCTCTTATAATTTTTTATGCTACTTGTCCTATGTATAATTACATATAAATTATACTATAAAACAAGGCACTTTGTCAACATTTGGCATTATTTTATGTAAATTATATTTCAATATAATTATATTTAATATTTTTTTTATTTAAAATATCTTTTTCTCTGTTTGAACATGTAAAAATAATTACCTGATTTTCTGTTAAATTATTATTTATAAATTCAAGAATATTCTCTAACCTTTGATTATCAAAGTAAGCAAAAGCTTCGTCTAATATTATTGGCATTTTTTCTCTAGTAATTTCTTCTATTGCAGATAGTCTAAGTGATAAATACAATTCGTCTATCGTTCCAATACTTAATTTGTTTGCATTTACATATTCGCCGTTTTCTAATTCAACAATCAATCCTTCTCCATCAACAAATTTAATTTTATTATATTTTCCATTCGAAATTTTATCTACAATATTTGAAAGATTTTTTGTGAATTTTGGTGTTATTTCATTTTTCATTTTTTCATATGCTCTTTCAATTGCAATTTTAGCAATAGTTATCTCTTTTTCTAATTTTAATAGTTCATCTTTTTCTTCTAAAGAATTTTGTAATTCTTCCTCAATTCTTGCCTTTTCTTCCAATTTCTTAATTATATTATTGTAGTCAAATTCATTTGTATGTTGTTTAAATTTTAATGAAGAAATTTCTTTTTCTATATTTTCTTGAATATTATCTAATTCTTTTTTATTTTCATTTAATAAATAGTCAATTTCATTTTCTTCAATTTTATTATTGAATTCTGATTTTATTTGTGAATTGAAATATTTATTTTTTTCTGAATTTTCTTTATTAAATTTATTAATATTATTTTCAATTTTTTCTATATTTTCTTCTATTGATTTTATTTCTAACAAATGCTTATTATTTTCTAAAATTTTTTCTGAATTTAATTTATTTATTTTTATTTTTTTAATTATTAAATAAATTATAATTAAAATAGAAATAATTCCTGAAAATATTTTTATTATTTTATTTAATTTAAAAATAAATAATAATAAATTAAAAACAATTAAAATAAATATAGAAAAATATAAGAAATTAATTTTATTTTTTTTGATTTTTTGTTTTTTATTTTCATTTATTTTATTTTTTAAATTATTTATTTTGTTTTTTTCATCATTTAATATATCATTATTTATTTTTATTTTTTCTTTTTGAATATTTTCTTCTATTTTTTTTGAATTTATTTTTTTTATTAACTCTAATTTATTTGTTTTTTCTTCAATCATATTTCTTGTTGTTTTTTGACTTTTTTCCAATTCGTTTTTTTGTTCTTCATCTATTTCCTCGTTTTTCTTAATTTTAGTTAATTCGTCAATTTTTTGGTTTAGAATGTTCAGTGGTTTTCCTACGGTTCTCAAGGTTCCTACCTCTTCTGTCTGTCTTTTGCTAAGTTGTGTTATTGTCTTTTTGTATGACACATTTTCTTCGCCAGTAGACAACAAATTGGCAATTTTTTGTATCAGTCCATTTTGTTCTTCACTCTCTAAAACCACACTTTTTTGTTCTACTAATGTTGTTGATAAAAAAGTTTGTTCATCCACATTTGTTTGTTCATAGAAAAATTCATTTCCCTTTGTTTTATTTATATTAAACTCATTAGAAATATCTTCTGAATTTTTATATATTTTTGGATTTTTTTTATTAAAATCTCTAAACACTTCAAATGTTTCTTTATTGTCTAAAATATATTCTATTTTTCCAGAATATTCTTCTGCCTTCCATGGTTTATATTTTTCATAGTCTGGAATTTCTTTTTTATTTTTATTTTTTGAAATCCCATAAAACATTCCAGAAATAAATTTTAATAATGTTGTTTTTCCTGCCTCATTTTTTCCATAAATTAAATTAATATTTTCTGATAAATTTATTTCTTTATTTTCTAATTTTCCAAATCCATTTATTTTTAGATTATTTATTTTCAAATTATCACCTCTAATTTTGAATTGCTTGCAAACCAATTTGTATAGCATTTTCTATTTCTTCATCTGTATAATTATTTTCTTTTTGCATTTCTAGAACTTCTTTAATAAAAAAGCTTTTTAAATTATTTTCTTCTTTTATTTTATTTAAATCTAATTCTATCTTTGATAAATCTTTTATTTTTAATATATTTTTTTTATTTATTATTTTAATTATTTTATTTTTATTTATTTCTATTTTTTTATTTCCAATTAAAATAATTTTATAGAATTTATTTTCATCTAAATTAATTGTATTTATTTTTTCAATTAATTCTTCTTCTGAATTTATTTCAGAAATATCTAAATTAATTTCTGCAAATTCTTTTTCATCTATTTTTTCAAAATTATTTTCCAATTTTCCTTTTTCTAAATTAACATTTAATACCCCATGTTCTCCAAGTTCATCAAAGCCAAGAGACACACAAGATCCAGGGTATGCAATATTTTCTTTTATATCTCTTTTATGTATATGTCCTAATGCCACATAATCAAAGCCTAGTTTTTTTAATTTATTTTCATTTATTGGGTTATATTGCATTTCTTGGTTTTGGCTAGCATTTAAATCTCCATGCATAATTAATATATTTAATTTATTTTTATTTTCAATTTTTATTTCTTCTATTTTTGAATTATTGCAATAAAAATCTGTAAACCCAAAACCATAAATATCACATTCTTCGAATTCATATTTTTGAATTTCTGAATTAAATATATATACATTTTCATTCCAATTAAAATTATTATAATATGAATTTTTTAATAATGGATCATGGTTACCTGGTGCTATGAATATTTTTGTTTTTGGTATTTCTTTAAATAAATTATTTATATATTCAATCGTTGTTTTTCTTATATATTCATTTTCATATAAATCTCCTGCAATAAAAAGATATGGTATATTTTCTTCTTTTATTTTTTCAATTATTTTTTTCATTGCACTTCTTTGCTCTATTCTTCTTAGGTTTCCAAAATTTTCTTGTGTACCTAGTAAGCGAAATGGACTATCAAAATGCATATCTGCCATATGAATAAATCTCATTTTTCTCCTCTTTTCTATTTTTTACTATTTTATTCTTTTTTTTACTATTTTATATATTTCCGTTTTTTATTATCCAATTTCTTGCAGTAATACTATCTGGATGCATTGTAGCTTTCTTTTCTATTTGTAACATTATTTTTTTATCAATAATATATAATACTGCTTTATCTATGCTTTCGTCTAATAAGCTATTTAAGTAATCTATATCTGCAAAGCCTCTTTCTTTGCTGGTTCTATCTGCAATAAATAATATTTTATCAATTAGAGTCATCTCTGGAATTCCAGTTGTGTGAGCACGTATTGCTCGTCCCATTTCTTTTGTAAAGCCAAGTTCTTTTATTACAATATCTTCTCCTATTTTTGCATGTAGTAGGCTTGGATTTTCCTTTTCAATATCGTCTATAGCAATTCCATTTTTTTCTACATATTTTATTTTTTCTTCGTTTGGTATTTCTTTAGCTATATCATGTGCAATTCCAACCTTTGCAGCTGTTTCAATATCAAAATCAAATTTTTTAGCTAATTCCATCGCTCTTTCCATAACACACTCGCTATGGAAAAAGCGTTTTTCTGAAAGTCTTGATTTTACATTTTCTTTTATTTCTTCTAACTTCATTTATTTTCCCTCTTTTTTAATATGCTAATTCTATTAGCTTATCTAATAGTTCTGTATATGTCAAACCTGATTTTTCCCATAATTTAGGGTACATACTAATTTCCGTAAAACCTGGCAAAGTATTTATTTCATTTATATAGATTTTGTTTTCCTTATCATTTACAAAGAAATCTACTCTAGATAAGCCTTGGCAATCAGCTGCTTTATATGCCTTTACTGCAAGTTCTCTAACTTTTTTTGTTAGTTCTTCTGGTAAATCTGGCGCTTCTACTGTTTTAGAATCACTATTCTGGTATTTTGCACTAAAGCTATAAAATGCTTCTGCTGGTAATATTTCGCCTAAAACAGATGCTTTAACTTCCTCATTTCCAAGTACTGCACATTCGATTTCTCTACCATTTATATTTTCTTCTATTAATATTTTTTTATCGAATTTACTTGCCTCAATAATTGAGTTAATTAATTCATCTTTATTTTTTGCCTTGCTTATTCCTACTGATGAACCTGAATTTGAAGGTTTTACAAACATTGGAAAATCTATTTTTTCCATTATTTTATTTACAGTTTCCTGAATATCTAAAACTTCTTCTGAAAAATCTTCATTAATATATATATATTTATCTTCAAATCTTCTTATATAAATATATTTTGCTTGATTAAGTTTTGCTTTTTCAAATATTATTTTGCTATATACTTTATCCATGCAAACGCTAGAGCCTAGCACTCTTGTGCCTACATATGGTATTTTTAATAGTTCAAACATTCCTTGAATTGTTCCATCTTCTCCTTGCAAGCCATGTAGTACAGGGAAAAGTATATCCATTGTTTTTAAGTAATTCCATATATTTTCAATTTTCTTTGTTCCGACTATTTCGTCTCCAACTTTATATGTTTTATTGTCTGGTTCAAACTCAAACCATTCTCCTGCTTTATCTATGTATATTGGATAAATCTCATATTTTTCTTTATTCAAGTTTTTAATTACTGACGTTCCAGATACTATAGATACCTCATGTTCTGTTGAAGTTCCTCCAAATATTACACCTAATCTTTTCTTTCCCATAAATTCTCTCCTTGTAAAAAATTTGATATATCTCCAAAACGCATTCTATTAGATGCTTTTAATAAAATGCAGTCTCCTTTGTTTATAATTTGCTTTAATTTTTCAATACATTCCTCATTTGTATCAAAGCTGTAAACTTCTTTAGTCCCTAGGGTTATAGCCTCTTTTGCTATGTCTTTTGCAAGTCTTCCTACTGTGCACAAAACATCAACTTCGTCTTTAGCAGCTTCTGAACCTACTTCTCTATGTAGTTTTTCTGAATATTCACCAAGTTCTAGCATATCACCTAATATTGCTATTTTTCTTGTTGCATTAATGTTTTTTAATACTCCTAAGCTTGCCTTCATAGAGTCTAAGCTTGCATTGTAATAGTCATTTATTATTTTTAATCCATTTTTTTCAATTATTTCATTTCTTTTTCCTGTTAATTCAAAATTTTTAATGCCTTGAATTATCTTTTCTGTTTCAATATTCAAAGCTTTGCCAACTGCAATACTGCACAAACTGTTGTAAATAAAGTGGTCTCCTGCTAATGGTACAAATACTTTATATTCCTTTTCATCGATCTTAATTTTATATTCTGAACTTGATTCTTCTCTTCTAATATCAAAAGCCATATAATCACTTTCGTTTTCTATGCCATATGTTACTTTGTTGTAGTTACTTAAATCGCATGTATGTAATAAATCATTATCATTATTAATAACCACTGTGCCACCTGTTTGCAAGCCATCTAAGATTTCCATTTTGGCTTTTAAAATATTTTCTCTTGAGCCTAAGATTCCAATATGTGCAGTACCAACATTAGTAATTACTGCAACAGTTGGTTTTGCAATCTTTGTTAAAACTTCAATTTCACCAAAATGGTTCATTCCCATCTCAACAACTGCACATTCAGTATTTTCGTCCCAACTTAAAATTGTAAGAGGTACTCCAATATGGTTATTGTAATTTCCTTGGTTTTTCTTAACATTAAAAACCTCTCCAACTACACTTGCAATTATTTCCTTAGTGCTAGTTTTCCCTACACTTCCAGTAACTGCAATAACAGGAATATTGTATAAGCTTCTCTTATATTCTGCTAGTTTTTGAATAGCTTCTACACTATCTTTCACTTTAATAATAAACTTATAACTATTTTTATTTATTATATCTTCAGGCACATCACATTCACAAATACACCCAATTGCTCCTTTTTCAAATGCATCTTCGATGTATTTAATAGCATTTTCCGCCTCACACTTTAATGCAAGAAATGTGTCTCCTTTTTTTAACAGTCTAGTATCACAACAAAAGTCATTGCATGTGGAAGCTATACCTCTTGATACAACCTCTCCCTGGCATATTTCCACTATTTTATCCACAGATATTTTTTTATCATTCATAAAATAACTCCTTAATTACTATATTAATTTGTTTTCAAAACTGCTACTATTTTATAACATTTTCATGAATTTTTAAATACTTTGTTCGTATTTTTTTTATTTAATTTTCAAAAAATATTTACAACTTCTAAAAATTAGTGTATATTAATTAATTAGGAGGATTGAGGCTTTATGCAGAGAATGCTTAGTTATATTAGAAAAGCTATTGATGATTATTCTATGATTGAAGATGGAGATAAAATTGCTGTTGGTTTATCTGGCGGAAAAGACTCTATTACACTTCTTATGGGGCTAAAAGCATTACAAAGATTTTATGATAAAAAGTTTGATTTAATTGCTATTAGTGTTAACCCTGGTTTTGATTTTTTTAACAGTGAATTTTTGCAAGCTACTTGTAAAAGAATTGGCGTTCAATATGTTGAAGAAAAAACTCATATAAAAGAAATTGTTTTTGATATTAGAAAAGAGAAAAACCCTTGTTCCCTTTGTGCTAACCTAAGAAGGGGGATTTTAAACAGTGTTGCAATTCGTGAAGGCTGTAATAAAATTGCCTTGGGGCACAATGAAGATGATGTGCTAGAAACATTTTTTCTAAATTTGCTTTATGGTGGTTCAATTGGTACATTTGCTCCAAAAAGCTATATGGATAGATCTGGAATTACTTTAATTCGCCCATTAATTTATGCACCTGAAAAATCAATAAAAACTTTTGTTAAGAAAAATAATATTGAGTTAATGCCAAAGTGTTGCCCAATGGACGGAGTTTCTAAAAGAGAAGATATGAAAAATTTAATACATGAATTACAAAAAGATATTCCGATGGTTAAAACAAATATCTATGGAGCAATTAAAAGAAGCAACATAAAAGGTTGGGAAAAATAAAAATTAAAGCTTAGAACTTTTAAAATTCTAAGCTTTGTTTTTTATTTTGTATATGCTCTCATAGCTTCAGTTAAATCCGCTAAATCTTTTTCTGCACCTTCTAGGCTATCTCCACGAACTCCCATGTAGAACTTAATTTTGGGTTCTGTTCCTGATGGTCTTACTGCACACCAACAGTCATTTTCTAGAGAATATCTAAGTACATTAGATTTTGGTAAATCAATTTTTACTTCTTCTCCTGTAAGAATATCTTTTTCAGTTCCTGCAGAGCAGTCCATTATTTTTAAAACTTTATATTTTCCAATTGTTTCTGGTGGGTTATTTCTCATTGTTTTCATCATTTCTTGGATTTTTGCTGCTCCATCAGCTCCTTCTAGAGTAACTGGAATTTGTCCTTCTCTATAGTAACCATATCTTTCATACATTTGCTCTATTGCATCCCATAATGTTAAGCCTTGTAATTTATAATATGCTGCAATTTCGCAAAGCATCATTACTGCTATAATTCCGTCTTTGTCTCTTGCATGTGTTCCAATTAGGCAACCATAGCTTTCTTCAAATCCCATTATGCAATTATTGCTGTTTGTTTTCTCGAATTGTCTTATTCTTGCGGCAATATTTTTAAATCCTGTTAATGCTAGGAAAAGCTCTACTCCGTAGTATTCGCAAATTCTATCTGTCATATTTGAAGATACTATTGTTTTTATAAGTGCTGGATTTTCTGGCATTATTCCTTTTTCTCTTTTTTGAGAAATTAGGTATTCTGCTATTGTAAGACCTATCATGTTTCCATTAAAAACTATGTATTCTCCTGTTTTTGGGTCTTTTACTTGTAAACCAATTCTATCTGCATCTGGGTCATTTGCAAGAACTATATCTGCATCAACCTCTTTTGCAAGTTTTAAGGCATATTCAAATGCTTTTGGATCTTCTGGGTTTGGATAGCTAACTGTTGGGAAATCTCCATTTGGTTCTTCTTGCTCTTTTACTATATGTACATTTTTGTAGCCTAATTCATTAAATAAATTTTTAGCTAATCTTCCACCTGTTCCATGTAATGGTGTGTATACTATTTTTAAGCTATCTGCAGCTTCTTTTATTGCTTCTGGGTTTAATGTGTTTTTCTTTAATTCATTTATATATAAATCATCAAAGTCTGGTCCTATTACATTGTATAGACCTTTCTCAATTGCTTCTTCTTTTGATATTTTTTTAATATCTGCAAAATCTGTACTATTTACTTCTGCAATTATTTCTCCATCTATTGGTTCTGATATTTGTGCTCCATCTTCCCAATATACTTTATATCCATTGTATTTTGGTGGGTTGTGGCTTGCTGTTACTACTATTCCTGATATACAACCTAATTTTCTTACGGCAAATGATAATTCCGGCGTTGGTCTTAAAGATTCAAATATATATGTTTTTATTCCATTTGCATTTAAAATTAGTGCTGCAAGTTCACTAAATTCCGTAGACATATGTCTAGAATCGTATGCTATTGCAACTCCTCTTTTTTGTCCTCCCATTTTTACAATATACTTTGCTAATCCTTGAGATGCTTTTCCTACTGTATATTTGTTCATTCTGTTTGTACCAATTCCTACAACACCTCTTAAGCCTGCTGTACCGAATTCTAGGTCTTTATAAAAGCTATCTTCCTTTTCTGCTTCATTATCTTTCATCTTTTCTAATTCTGCTTTTGTTTCTTCATCAAATATTGGGTTGTTACACCATTCTTCATATTTTTCTTGGTATCCTTTCATTTTCTA
>USEM01000008.1 GCA_900553695.1 uncultured Clostridium sp.
ATTGTAGTGGTATGAATCAGTAGGTCGTCAGTTCAAATCTGACTAGCGGCTCCAATAAAAAATAGAAGTTTTGAAATTATTCTTGACTTTTATTTTTTTTATTATTATAATTGTTAAAAAGTCAAAAGAGGACAAAGATATGAAATGTAGAAATTGTAATAAAGAAATTAAAAATAAAAATAAATATTGCTCTGTAAAATGTCAAAAAGAATACGAATATATGAATTTTATTAAGAAGTGGAAAGAAGGAGAGACTTCTGGAATGAGAGGAGAATACCAACTCTCTATGCATATAAAAACGTACCTATTGGAGAAGTATAATAATCAATGCGCAAGATGCGGTTGGGGAGAAACAAATCAATATACTGGAAAAATTCCCCTTGAAATAGAGCATATAGATGGTAATTATAAAAATAACAAAGAGGAAAATTTAATAGTGTTATGTCCTAATTGTCATTCTCTAACTAGTACATATAAAGGTGCTAATTACAATCATGGTAGAAAAACACGAAAAAAATACACTTAAAAGCTTTAATAATCTTGTAAAACTTCGCAATATATGATATAAATAAAAGAAAAAAACGAGGGAGCAAATGGAAGGAACGAAGAAACAAAAAAAGCAAGTATCGTTTATGAAAAATGTACTTATGCTAATGGTAGCTCAAATAGCAATAAAAATACTAGGCTTCGTATATAGACTAGTAATAATAAATATAGATGGGTTTGGAGATACAGGAAATGGATACTATTCAACAGGGTATCAGATATACTCACTACTACTAACCTTATCATCAGTAGGTATACCAACAGTAATTTCAAAACTTGTATCTGAAAGAGTTGCAATAGGAGACCATAAAGGTGCACATAGAATATTTACAACTGCATTAAAAACATTTACAACAATAGGACTTGTAATGTCTATTGGTTTGTTTTTTGGAGCTGACTTTATTGCAAAAAATATAATAAATGTTGAGGGTGTAAAATATACTCTAATGGTACTTGCACCAGCAATAATGTTTGTAACAGCAGGAGCAGTTCTAAGAGGTTATTTTGCAGGACTAGGTACAATGAAACCAACAAGTGTTACACAAACATTAGAACAATTTTTAAACTGTGTACTTACAATTTTATTCGTATATGCAACAGTAGGTAAAGACACAGCAATAATGGCAGCAGCAGGAAACTTATCAAGTACAATAGCAATAGTAATAGCATTTATTTATATTATAATTTTCTATAAAAAACAAAGACCAGAAATACTAGAAGACTGCAAAAATCAAACAGTACAAATGGAAACAAAAACAACAAAACAAATTCTAAAAATAATATTTGCAGTATCAATACCAATGACAATTGGTTCATTAGTTGCAGAATTAAATGGAACAATAGATACATTAACAGTAAGCAACTGTATACAAAAAGCCTTCCAAGGAATTGAAAGTGGCAAAGTTGCATTAGAAGCAAAGGCAATGCAATTATCTGGAATGGTATCAAAAATTGAAACAATTATACGTTTACCTTTAGCTATAAATGCGGCATTCTGTACAGCACTAGTACCGGCAATTGCAGCATCACTTGCTAGAAAGGACAAGGCAACTGCAGTAAAAAGATTATCATTTTCATTTTTCTTTACAATAATAATAATTGCACCATGTGCAGTTGGCTTAATTACACTTGCAGAACCAATACTAAAAACTATATATCCAAATTCATATGAAGGAGCAACTATTCTTCAAATAACATCAATTTCAATGGTATTTGTTGCACTAAGCTATGTTATAAACGGTGGACTATATGGACTTGGAAAAACGCATATACCAGCAATTGCACTAGCAATTGGAGCTGGAGTAAAAACAGTACTAAATATAATTTTAGTAAGTAACCCACAAGTTAACATACTAGGTTCACCAATTAGCTCAACAGTATGCCAAGGAATTAATTTTGCAATATGTAGCTATTGCTTAAGCAAATACATAAAGATGGATATAAAGTTTACTAAACACATATTAAAACCAATCTTCTCAGCAGGAGTAATGGGAGCAATTGCATTTGGAGCACATCATGCATTACTTAGAATATTAGGTAATTCAAAAGCTACAATAATAGCAATAATAGTAGGAACAATAACATATGGAGTAATGATAGTTCTAACAAAAACATTAGATAAAGACGACTGGTACATGATTCCTTATGGAACCAAAATATATAAATTACTAGAAAAACTTAAAATATATAAAGAGGAAAAAGTATGAAACTAATTTCATGGAATGTAAATGGATTAAGAGCAGTATATAAAAAGGGCTTTATGGAATTTTTTAAAGAAATTGATGCAGATATATTCTGCATACAAGAAACAAAAATGCAAGAAGGACAGATAAAACTTGATTTAGAAGGCTATGAACAATATTTCAATTGTGCTATAAGAAAAGGATATTCAGGCACAGCAATATTTTCAAAAATAAAGCCTAAAAATGTAACATATGGAATAGGACTAGAAGAGCATGATCAAGAAGGTAGAGTAATAACTCTTGAATTTGAAGACTTTTACCTAATAAATTGCTATACACCAAATTCAGGCAGAGAACTTGCAAGACTAGATTACAGAATGCTTTGGGAAGAAGAATTTAAAAAATATCTAAAAATGTTAGATGAAAAAAAGCCAATTATAGTTTGTGGAGACTTAAATGTTGCACATAAAGAAATAGATTTAAAGAATCCAAAAACAAATAGGAAGAATGCTGGCTTTACAGATGAGGAAAGAGAAAAAATGACAAAACTAATAGAAACAGGCTTTACAGATACTTTTAGATACTTATATCCAGATAAAGAAAACTCTTACACATGGTGGTCATACATGGGTCATGCAAGAGAAAAAAACGTGGGTTGGAGAATAGATTATTTCTTAACATCAAATAGAATAAAAACAAAAATTGAAGAAGCCTATATATTTGATAAAGTATTAGGAAGCGACCATTGTCCAATAGGACTAGAAGTAGGAGGTTTAAAATGATTAAAAAATTTAAAGGGGAAACAAAGTGGTTTTATTGGTTCACTTTGCTAGTTGCAATAGTTATAGTATATAAAATTTTAGATAATTTTACAGGAATAGGAGAATGGGTTGCAGAATTAATTAAAGTCATAAAACCATTCTTAATGGCAATATTACTGGCATATTTACTATATATACCAGCCAGAAAAATTGAAACACTATATAGAAAAAACAAGGTTCTAAGTAAAAAAGCAAGAGGTTTATCTATTGCAACAACATATATTTTGGCAATACTAATAATTGCATTACTAATAAAAGTACTTGTTCCAATGCTATCAGACAGTATTGGAGAACTTGCAAGTAACTTACCAGGATATTATGATAGTGCAATAAAATACATAGAAGAATTGCCAGAAGATAATATTCTTAAAACTGAAGCTGTACAAAATGCAATTAAAAAACTACAACAAATTGATATAGCAAAACTATTAGATTTAGATAACTTAGCAATGTACTTAGAAAAGGTAATAGGAATTGCAAATGGTATATTTAGTGCCTTTGTAACAATTGTAGTATCAATATACATATTACTTGAAAGAGCTGAAATTGTTAATTTTGTAAAAAGATTAAATAGAAGTATATTTACAGAAAAGAAATGCCAAGCAATAGATAGATATTTTGAAAAGGGAAATGATATATTCTTTAAATATATATCAGGACAAATAATTGATGCAATAGTTGTAGCAATTATAATGTCAGTTGCATTAACAATAATGAAAGTAAAATATGCAGTTCTACTTGGCTTCTTAATTGGTGTATTCAACTTAATACCATACTTTGGAGCAATAATAGCAGTAATTGTAGCATGCGTAATAACAATATTTACAGGTGGATTTGTGCAAGCAATTTGGGTTGCAGTTGTATTAATAATTCTTCAACAAATTGATGCAAATATTATAAACCCTAAAATATTAAGAGATGCATTAGAAATAAGCAAAATATTAATAATCTTTGCAGTAACAGTAGGAGGAGCATATTTTGGAGTTTTAGGAATGTTCCTTGGAGTACCTGCAATAGCAGTTATAAAAATGATGTTAGATGATTACATAGAGCGAAACGAAAAAGAAAAAGTTCCAACTAATACTTGACAAATCGTACAAAAAAATATATAATCTCCCCATAAAAGGGGAGATTTTGTTATGTTAAATTGGAAAAAAATTTGTGTAACAACATTAGGAACTTTAAGTGTTCTAGGAACAACTGTATTTGCTGCAACAGGTGTTGTAAATGCTCCAAGTGGACTAGTTTTAAGAGAAACAGCAAGTAAAGGAGGAAACCCACTTGCAACAGTTCCAGATAAAGCACAAGTAGAAATTGTAGAAGAAGATGGGGAATGGTATAAAGTTAAAGTGAATGAACAAACAGGTTATCTATTTGCAGAATTTGTTAATAAAACTGAAACAACAGAAAAACCATCAGAACCAACAACGGAACAGACTTCAACAGAACAAAAAACAGAAGAAAATCAAGGACAAACCAAAACTCAAAATAAAATTAAAGTATATAATATGCCACTTATAACATCAACAGTTGTAAATGAAGTAGAACCAAATGTAGAAATTAAAATTGAAAAGCAAATAACAAATTGGTCATATATAACTGCAGGAGAAGTAAAAGGCTGGGTTAGAACATACGGAATACAAAATAAAATTAAAACATCAACAGTGGAAGAACCAAAAACAGAAGAACCACAAAAACCAGATGTAGTAGAAGAGCCAAGCCAGCCAACAGTTACAGAACCAGAAAAGCCTGCTGAACCGGAAACACCAGCAGAAAATAAACCAGCAGATAATTCAAGTAGCACAGAAACTACAGTTGGAAATGTAAAAGGCTTTGTAGCAGTAGATTATGCAAATATGAGAAAACAAGCATCAACAGATTCTGAAATAGTAACAACTCTTACAAAGGATACATCTTTTACAATTACAGCAGAAACCGAAGAATGGTACAAAGTAAAATTTACAAGTATAGATGATGTAGTATATGAAGGATACATATTTAAGAACCTTGTAACAAAGGCCAACACTTAAATTTAAGAGGTGATACAAATAAAAAGACCACTAATTATAATATTAGTTGGGGTGCTTTTAGGAATAATAATTGGGCTATACTTAAAACAAAGTATAGCCTGTATAGTTATAATACTTGCACTTCTACTATTTTTAATTCAAAAAAATAAGCATAAATCATATTATTTCTTCGCTAAAAGAAGAAAGGTATTTCTAATAATTTTCATTTCCGCGATTATTTCAAATATTTATTTAAATCTAATAAATTTGAAGTTCAAAAAAGTATACAATGAATTCCCAACAGAAGTAAAGAAAACTGCAACAGTTAAAAGTGATGCAAAAGAGACGGAATATTATAAAAGTTATAATATTGATGTGGATGGGAAAACCTTCATACTGTATGTAAAGAAGAATTATCCACATGAATTAAAGTATGGCATGTTAATAACTTTTGAGGGTACATATACAAAGCCTCCAGAAGATAGAAATTATAGAGGCTTTAATTATAGAGAATATTTAAAAACAAAAAAGATATATGGAACAATTAAAGCTCAGGAAGTAAATGTTATAAAAGAAAATAACTTGAACCTTATATTAAGTTTGAGCAATAAAATTAGAACAAAAGTAATAGAGGTAGCCAAAGAAATTTTACCGAAGGAAACAAGTAGTTTAGTTACAGGGATACTAATAGGTGAGAAAAACGACATATCAGAAGAAATAACAAATGCATTTAGTAAAGCTAGTATTTCCCACATTTTGGCCATTTCAGGTACTCACGTTTCATACATTATACTGGGAATAACATATATTCTTACAAAAAGTAAGGTGCCTAAGCGAAAAAGCTATTTATGTACGATTTGTTTTCTAATACTTTTTATGTTCATAACAAGATTTAGCCCATCTGTTGTAAGAGCTTCAATAATGAGTATTTTAATGATATTTGCAAAAATCATTCATAGAAAATCAGATACATTAAATTCAATAGCATTATCTTTGCTAATTATTTTAATCTTCAACCCATTTGCAATAAAAGATGTGGGACTTGAGCTTTCCTACCTTGGAACTCTTGGAATCGTTTTGTTAAATACCCCAATATCAAAATTTTTAAGTAAATATATAAATGAAAAATTAGCCAAAATCCTTTCTATAACAATCTCAGCACAAATAATGGTATTACCAATAACAGCTGTATATTTTAATATAATATATACGAACTTTATTATCTCAAATATCACAGCAGTGCCACTTGCAGGAATAATAATATTGTTTCGGATATTTGAATATTATTGCAGGAATAGTGTTTTTACCACTGGGCAAAGCTTTAGGCAAAATTTTAAATATTATAGTAAATATCCTAATTTATATATCAAAAATCACTGCAAAAATACCACTAGGTTTTTTTACAATAAAAACGCCTAGTATTGTGGTACTAATTGAGTATTATATATTAGTGTATTTTGTGTTGAAAAAGAAAAAAATAAAAGAAATGTTCATTATTACAATAATAACAATAATTATTTTAAATGCTATATCTCTAATACCAGGAAGCTTAGAAATTCATATGGTGGATGTAGGGCAACGGAGATTGCACGGTTATAAAAACACCTCATAACAAAATAGCAGTGATAGATACAGGAGAAGCGGAAAATGTTATAGCAAAATACTTGCTAGATAAAGGGATAAAAACAGTTGATTACTTAATAATATCACACTTTGATTCAGATCATTGCAAGTCTTCCAAAGAGGTAATTGAAAAACTGAATGTAAAACAACTAGTAATAAGTAAACAAGCAAAAGAGAGTAAAGAATTTGAAGATATAATAAACATGGCTAAGGAAAAGAATATTAATATACAAGTTGTAAAAGCCGGAGATGTTTTAAAATTTGATAAATACACTAGTTTTAAAGTATTATGGCCAGATACTAATTTATTACAAGAAAGTCCACTTAATAATAATTCAATTGTTGCAAGACTAGAATACAAAAGTTTTAGTATGCTTTTTACAGGAGATATTGAAGCTTTAGCAGAAAAGCAAATAGTAGCAAGGTATAAAAGTGAAGAACTAAAATCAGATATATTAAAAGTTGCACATCATGGGTCAAAAACATCTTCAACAAATGAATTCATAAATAAAATTAAACCACAAATTTCAATAATAGGAGTGGGAGAAAATAACAAATTTGGACACCCAAATACGCAAACATTACAAACCTTGCAAAGCTACGGAAGTAAGATATACAGAACAGACACGGCAGGAGAAATTACAATAAAAGTAAATAAAAAAGGAAAAATTAGAATAGAAACACATGTATAATATTGCAAAATTTTGGTTATTATAAAAATGGTGATTAAAAATGAAAAAATATATTGTAATAGCTCTTGTTTTAGCACTTATAGCAGGATTTATACTTGGATTATATCTGTATAAATTTAAAATTGCAAATGAACAAATTGCATTTGAGGCAGAATATAGAAAGTTAGAAACTAAAAACGTAATAGAAAACGCAGAAAACTTGCTACAAGAAACTAGTTCATCTAAGAATAAAACAACTCCAAATACAAAAATAATTGAAAAAAGATATTATAATGATTGTGAACACTTAGGTACAACCGAAAAGAAGATAGATGAAAAACTAATAAATAAAGACGAAAGCGAATTTCAAATAGAATATATAGGGTGGGAAATACAGAAATTTACGCCAACAGAAGTGGTTGTATATAAAGAAATAAACGATTTTTGTAATGAACACTACTTAGTAAAAGAGGAAAATGGAACAGTTGCTGTATATGCATTAGATAAGTTTGGAAATGAAAAAGACATTATTTGCAATACTGAAATTCAAACGAAATACCTAACTGAAAATGATGTAGAAAATTTAAGAACAGGAATAAAGGTATATGGAAAAAAAGAACTAAACAAGCTATTACAGGACTATGAATAAACTTGAGTTCACATAAAAAAAGTGATATAATATTAATGTAATCTTTTAAAGGAGGATTAAAAATGTCATTAAGGTTTAAAGGCCACTACATTGTTGATGAGGAAGGAGATAGCATTTGTATTCCCTACAGAACCTTAAAACGGTTGTGTATAAAGAGAATATACAAAGAACTATCATCTTTTGAAATTATAAAAGATGTGGTAAAAGACCTCACGGGAAGAAATCTTGCGAGAAATGGAAACACAGAAAGCCAGCTTTTCTTAAGCCTTGAGAAAGCTATTCGGTCAGATCCTGCTTTTAAGCAGCAACTTGAAATTCAAAATCAAAGGAGAAAGAAAATTAATGCTGAAAGAAAAAAAGAAAACCAGTATTTTGGTAAATCACAGCATTATATCAGGCAAGACAAGATTGATTTAAGGAACCAGTCAAGAAAAAGATTTCCGTGGTATTGACAAAATAGAGTCACTATATTTAGTGACTCTATTTTTTTATTAGTAAGTTTGGTGCACCATCCCGGTCTCGAACCGGGGACCTTTTGATTAAGAGTCAACTGCTCTACCAACTGAGCTAATGGTGCATGTCCGTGCAAAAAAATAAAATTGGAGGCGACACCCGGATTTGAACCGGGGAATCAGAGTTTTGCAGACTCGTGCCTTACCACTTGGCTATGTCGCCATACTTTATTATATGCAAGCAAATAATAAAAAATGATTAAAAATAAATGGAGCGGAAAACGGGGCTCAAACCCGCGACCTATGCCTTGGCAAGGCATCGCTCTATCAACTGAGCTATTTCCGCACAAGTTTTATAAACATAAAGCATTATTATAATAACAAAAAATGAATAAAAAGTCAATACTTTAATAAAAAGTCTTTCATTTTTCTTTCGAAAAAATATAAAACTCCTACGTTTGGCTACTTAGTGTATTCATTCAGGTATTAAATATATCTGGTAATAAAGAAAATTTTGCCTCAAAAGCTTGAAAAATAGCCAAAATTATAGTATAATAAAGGCGTTGGAGCAATTTTAGAAATGCTCATAATAAAAAGAAGGAAAAACATGTAATCCTTACGGAAATAATAGGTTTCGAGGATAAAATGTAAAAAAATATAAAAATGTAATGAAAATGTCATATTATATATAAAAAAACACAAGTAAACATTCCGTAAGTAAGAAAAGATAGATGTTAAATACTTGAAATAATATATATTGACATTAATAACTTTTTATATATAATTATAAGTAGTAACAAACAAGGAGAGTATTATGAAAAAATCAAAGTTATCATTAATTTTAGTTTTTATTCTATTAGCAATTGCAATATTTGGAAACAAGGTATATGCAGCAAATACTATGAATCTTAATATAACAGATATTAGACCATACACAAATAAAAAATATACAGTAACAACGCCAAATGCTAATGTTCATACAGTTTTTAAAATAATTAAAAACAATGGAACAAATTATGTTTGGGAAGATGCATTATATTGCTTAAGAAGTGGTCTAGGTTTTGGAAATTCTGAAAATGTTAATAATTTGAATGCAGATGGAAGATTAGATGAAGATGTAACATACACAGAAACATACAATCTAAAAACAGATGCAACAGCAGTTATGAATTATTACAACACTACAATTGGTTACAATATTCAAAACCCAGAATACAATGCAATTTTATGGATAATAGACAACATGTATTTACCAGAGCATAAAGATGCTACTCAAATGAAAGATACTTTAGTGAGAAAAGTTTTAAAATTTGATGGTGGAAACAATGTTTCAGAAGAACAATTAAAAAACTTAACCGATGATGATATTGAATTTGTTCAACAAATGGCATTGTGGTATTTTACAAACCATGATGATAATGGAGGACAAAATTCACTTTCACTTGTTGATACATATGTTTTAAGTAATGCTACAAAAATAAATGAAGAAGATCTTACAGAAGATAAGCAAAGAGCTATTGATAGCTTATATAACTATTTTATAAAAAATGCTCAAGCCCATGTTACTGACTATGGAATAGGAGCTTCAAGAGACTTTACAAATGTTAAACCACAAATTAATGTTAATGAAAGTACTAAAACTGTTACATCAGATGCAGCATTTAAAGTAATTGGACCTTTTAGTATTTCAAAACAAGATGGTAATGTTGATTATGAAGTGACTTTTGAAGTTAAAGATAAGAATGGTAAAGTAATTCCAGAAAAAGATGGAGACATACCAGTTGTATATATTGTAAAAAATAAAACAGATATGGTTCAATCATTTGATTCAATTGATCAAACTATAGATCAAGGTGAGTTTTATTTAAAGATATCAAACCTATATGCAACAACATATGATTTAACAAATGTAACAATAGAACCAAAAATGTCATATGAAAAAATGTATAAAACAACAGCAACATTATGGATAGGGGATGCTGAAGATCAACCAGTAGTAAAAGTTGATAAAGAAGAAATAATTGAAGGAGACTTTAATGTTGTAATAGAAAAAGTTGATGAAAACGGAAATTTACTATTTGGTGCAACATTTACAATGCAAACCGAAGACCGTGAATTAATTACAATAATCAATAACGGAGATGGAACTTTCACTGCACCTAATATTCCAATTAAGGAAGAAGGACAGGAATTCATTTATGAAATAGAAGAAATTTCTGCACCAAGTGGATATATAAGAATAAATGGTGCAATAAAGATTAAGATTACAACAAAGCTAAATGAGGCAGGAGATAAATACGTTTTAGATAAAGCTGAATTTATTAATACTACAGGTTTACCAATAGTAATAAATGATGTTACTATAAAAATTGTAGATAACAAAGTCGTAATTGAAGTTGTAAATAAAAAAAGTGTAGACTTAGATTTAGCACTTAGAAAATTTATAACCAAAATTAATGGAGAATATGTAACAGATAGAGTTCCTAAAATTGATACAAGTAAATTAAATACTATAGATCAAACAACAGGAAAAGCAATTACAACAGCAAAATATACACATTCAAAAGAGCCAGTAATAGTAAAACAAGGAGATATTGTAACATTTACAATAAGAGTATATAATGAGGGCGAGACAGATGGATATGCTACAAAAGTTGCAGATTATATACCAGAGGGACTTGGATATTTAATGAATTACAAGACTAACACAGATAATTTCTGGGTTCCTGTTGCTGATAGTACAACTAAAACAATAGATTTAGTTGGAACAGAAGGATTTTATAAAACAGAAGATGCTGTTAAAAACTTAAAAACAAGCGATTTTTATGATACGGATAATTTAAGTGATGTAAAAATAGTAACAGGAAAAGCAAAAATATCATCAACAGCATTAGAAGATGAGATAATAAAAGCATATAATGAGGAACTAAAATCAGGAGACATAGATGCTGGAGATAGATGGCAACAATCAACTAATGGAACAGATGGACTATATTATAGAGATATTGAGATAAGCTGTATAGTCCTTGCGGAGAACAGCTTTAAAGGAACACTAAAAAATATAGCAGAAATACAAGAAGATAAAGCTGTAGATGAGCAAGGCAATGAAATATCAAAAGACGATAGAGATTCAACACCAGATAATGTAGATTCTAGTAACTATAATGCACCAGAAGATAATAGCTCATACCAAGAAGATGATGATGATTATGAACCAATGGAATTAAGATGCTTTGACTTAGCACTTAGAAAATTCATTACAAAAGTTAATGATGATGATGTAACAACAAGAATACCAAAACCAACAGTAGATACAGATGGAAAAATAAAATATGAACATGATAAAACACCAGTATATGTAGCAAATAGTGATATTGTAACATATACAATAAGAGTATATAATGAAGGATCAACTTTAGGTTATGCAATGGAAGTTTCAGATGATATACCAGATGGATTAGTATTCTTACCAACACATGATACAAATAAACAATATAAGTGGAAAATGTTAGACAGTGAAGGGAAAGAAACAGATGACCCACAAAAAGCAGTTGAAATAAGAACTACATACTTAGAAAATACTTTACTAAAACCATATGACCCAACAAAAGGTATAAGTGAAACAGAACCATACAACCCTGATTATGCAGAAGTAAAAGTGGCTTTCCAAGTAATAGAAGAAGAAATGACTCAGGAAGATAGAATAATCATAAATAAAGCACAAATAACAAAAGACAAAGCAGTAGATGAAGAAGGAAATGAAATTGATATAGATGATATAGATTCAATTCCAGATGAATGGAATGAAGGCGAAGATGACCAAGACATAGAAAAAATCTATGTAAAATATTTCGACCTAGCATTATTAAAATGGGTAACACAAACAAGGGTAACAGTAGATGGAAAAACAATTATAACAGATACAGGCTTTACTCCATACGATGATCCAGAGCCAATTGCAAAGGTTGTAATTGATAAGAAAAAATTAAGCAAAACAACCGTAAAATTTGTTTACAATATAATTATAATGAATCAAGGGGAGATCCCAGGATATGCAACAGAGATAACAGATTATATACCAGAAGGACTAGAGTTTGTTGCAGAAGACAATCCATTATGGACAAAGGAAAGTGGAAACAAAATTACAACAAGAGCATTAGAAGGAAAATTATTAAACCCAGGAGATTCAGCAACAGTAGAGGTTATATTCACATGGAAGAACGGTGAAGAAAATTTAGGACTAAAAACAAATATAGCAGAAATTAGTGAAGACTACAATGATAAAGGCTCAAAGGATATAGACTCAACACCAGATAACGTAAAAACAGATGACTATGATAAACAACAAGAGGATGATGATGACAAAGCTTTAGTAATACTAGAATTAAAAACAGGTGGAAGCACATCTTATATCTGGCTTGGATTAGTAGTATTAACAATAATCGCAGGAGGAGTATTACTAATTAAAAAATTTGTAATATAATAAGACTTAAGAAACGCCAATAATTTTACAAAAAATATTGGCGTTTTTGTTGTATTTTTGGCAGTTTTGTTATATAATAATATAGTTCGAAAATAGGAGGAAAAAATGGGTTTCATTGAGAGTATTAAAGAAAGAGCAAGCCAAGATATTAAGACTATTGTATTGCCAGAAGCAACCGATTTAAGAACTTTAAAAGCAGTGGATATAATAGGAAAAGAAGGTTTTGCTAAAGTTATTTTAGTTGGAAATAAAGATGAGGTAACTAAAATTGCAAGTGATAATAATTTAGATATATCAAAGGTAGAGATAATTGATCCTGCAGTTTCTGAAAAATACGAAACATATGTAAACGCATTTTATGAATTTAGAAAAGAGAAGGGAATTACTATTGAAAAGGCAAAAGAGCTTATTTCAAACCCAGTTTATTTTGGAATGATGATGCTTAAAGTTGGAGATGCTGATGGGTTAGTTTCAGGAGCTGCTCATTCTACAGCAGATACTTTAAGACCAGCACTTCAAATTATAAAAACAAAACCAGGAACCAAACTTGTTTCAAGTTTTAACGTAATGGTAGTTCCAAATTGCGAATATGGTGATAATGGAGTATTTATCTTTTCAGATTGTGGCTTAAATTCAAAACCAAACAGCGAAGAACTTTCTGAAATTGCAATTGCTTCTAGTAAAAGTTTTGAACAATTAATAGGAGGTACTCCTAAAATAGCAATGCTTTCATATTCAACATATGGAAGTGCAAAATCAGAAGATATAGATAAGGTTAGGGAAGCTACTCGTTTGGCAAAAGAAAAAGCACCAGAACTATTACTTGATGGCGAAATGCAATTAGATAGTGCAATTGTGCCTAGTGTTGGAGCAAGCAAAGCACCAGGAAGCCCTGTGGCAGGAAATGCTAATATATTAATATTCCCAGACTTAAATGCAGGAAACATAGGATACAAATTAGTAGAAAGATTAGCAAAAGCAGAAGCATATGGACCATTATGCCAAGGAATGGCAAAACCAGTAAATGATTTATCAAGAGGCTGTAAAGCTGAAGATATTGTGGGAGTTGTAGCAATTACTGCTGTTCAAGCCCAAGAAATTGAATAATAGAAGGAGAGATTTTGAAATGAAAATTTTAGTAATTAACTGTGGTAGCTCATCATTAAAATACCAATTAATCAATATGGAGGATAACCATGTATTAGCATCAGGTAAATGCGATAGAATAGGGGTAAAATCAATAGATAGCCCATACATTGAATACAAGAAAAATGGAAAGAAAATTTCAGAAGAAGTTGCTTTACCAAACCATACAGTAGCATTTGAATTAATAATGAAATATTTATTAGACCCAGAAGTTGGTGTAATAAAAGATGTTAGCGAAATTGATGCAATAGGCCACAGAATAGTACATGGAGGACCACAATTCACAAAAACAACAGTTGTAACAGATGAAGTTCTAAAAGAATACAACACATCTATAGAATATGCGCCATTACATAACCCTGCACATTTACAAGGAATAAACGCTTGTATGAAATTAATGCCAGGAACACCTGAAGTATTAGTATTTGATACATCATTCCATACAACAATACCAGACTATGCAGCATTATATGCAATTCCATATGAATACTATGAGAAATATGCAATAAAAAGATATGGTGCACATGGAAGTTCACACAAATTCATAGCTGAAGAAGCAGCTAGAGTATTAGGAAAGAACAAAGAAGATATAAATATAATCTCATGCCACTTAGGAAATGGTGCAAGTCTTGCAGCAATTAAAGGTGGAGTTTGTGTTGATACATCAATGGGATTAACACCACTTGAAGGACTAGTTATGGGAACAAGATCAGGAGATTTAGACCCAGCTGTTCTAGAATTTGTTATGAGAAAAGAAAACTTATCAATTGAAGAAATGATGACAGTTTTAAATAAAAAATCAGGCTTACTTGGAATATCTGAAATTACAGGTGACGTTAGAGACTTAAAGAACTTAGCAAAAGAAGGAAACGAACGTGCAAAACTTGCAATAGATATGTTTGCATACAGAGTTAAAAAATACATAGGTGCATATATGGCAGCATTAGGTCATGTTGATGCAATTATATTTGAAGGTGGAATTGGAGAACACAACTTCGACGTTGTAAATAAATGCGTTGAGGGACTAGAACCTTTAGGAATAGTATTTGATAGCTCACATAATGATGAAGAAGTTTATGAAGGAATTATAAGCAAACCAGAATCTAAGATTAAAATGTATGTAATTCAAACAAACGAAGAGCTAGAAATTGCTAGAGAAACAATGAAAGCAATTACAAAATAATAAATTCAAGCAAGAGGTTAGATATTAAAAAGTCTAGCCTCTATAAGTATATAGTAACCTTTCTAATTTTAAGGAGAATATAAGTTGAAACTAGAAAATTTTGAAAATGAAATTGAATACAAATTTAAAAATATTGAACTATTAAAAACAGCATTTACACACACATCTTATGCAAATGAAAAGAAAATTCAAAGCAATGAAAAGCTAGAATTTCTAGGAGACAGCATATTAGAATTTGTGGTAAGTAACTACCTATATAGAAATTATCCAAAATTAAAAGAAGGAGAAATGACAAAGGTTAGAGCTACAGTTGTATGCGAAGAAAGCCTATACCAAGTAGCTTTAAAATATCACTTTGATAAACTTCTAATACTTGGAAAAAGTGAAAAACTAAGTGGTGGAAACCATAAACCTGCAATGCTTGCAGATAGTGTAGAAGCTGTAATTGCAGCACTTTACATGGATTCTGGACTTGAAGAGACTGAAAAGTTTATTTTAGAAAACCTAAAAGAAGCAATAAACAAAGCAAGTAAAAATGTTGGACAAAAAGATTACAAAACAGTTCTTCAAGAAAAATTACAAAAACATGGAAGTGTAAAAATAGAATATGAAATAATAAAAGAAGAAGGACCAGATCATGATAAAACTTTTGTAGCAGAGGTCAGTTGTAACGGAAAAGTATTAGCAACAGGAAAAGGAAATACAAAAAAACATGCAGAAATGGAAGCAGCAAGAGTTGCTCTAAAAAAATAATTTGGAGGTAAAAATGTCTAAACAATATGTTATACCAATATTTGTACCACATTTGGGTTGCCCAAATGATTGCGTATTTTGCAATCAAAAAAGCATAAGTGGGCAAATGAAGCAAGTAACAGAAGAAGACGTAGAAAAAACAATAGAAGAATTTTTACATAGTTTTAAAGAGGAAAAATTATATACAGAAATAGCATTTTTTGGAGGAAGCTTCACTGGAATAGATGAAGAAACCCAAGAAAAGCTTCTTAAAGTTGCACATAAATATGTTGAAAACAAGCAAGTTGATGGAATTAGAGTATCAACAAGACCAGATTATATCAATAAACAAAAATTAAAATTACTAAAAAAATATGGAGTTAAAACTATCGAACTTGGAGTACAAAGCACAAATGACTATATTTTAAATAAAGCCAAAAGAGGACATACTTTTGAAGATGTAAAAAAGGCATCAAAACTTATTAGAAGATATGGCTTTACATTAGGACATCAAATGATGATAGGACTTCCAGAAAGCACATGGATAGATGAACTAAATACGGCAAAAGACTTAGCAAAATTAAAACCCAAAATAGTAAGGCTATATCCCGTTTTAGTAATAAAGAATACCGAATTAGAAAAAGAATTTGCAAAAGGAGAATATCACCCAATAACATTAGAACAAGCAGTAGAAAGATGCAAGGACTTATACTATTATTTCGATAGCAAAAAAATAACAGTAATAAGAATGGGACTTCAAAATACAGATATTATATCAAACCCAGAAAACATTAATAGTGAAGTAGTTGCAGGACCATATCACGAGGCATTTGGACAACTTGTTGAAGATAGCATTTGGTATGACAGAATTTTAAATGCAATAAAGAAAATAAATACAAAGGTTGCAGAAGTTGAAATTGAAGTAAACCCAGAAAACATCAATAATGTGGTGGGACATAAAAAAGAAAACATACAAAAATTAAAAGAATTATATGATGTTGATGTAAGGGTAAAACAAAGTTTTAATGTAAGACCAAACAAATTCAATGTAAACATAGTAAAAACATACAAAGAATTTTTAGACGATTAGAGGTAAAAAATGAAATCAAAATATATAGACTTTAGAAACATAAAAGAATATGAAGAATTAAAAGCACCAGCAAAAGCTATTAAAGAGGGAAAATTGGTGCTTTTCCCAACTGAAACAGTTTATGGAATAGGTGCAAATGCATTAGATGTAGAAGCTGTAAAAAAAATCTACATAGCAAAAGGTAGAGCAAGCGATAACCCACTTATAGCACATATTGCACATATAGATATGCTAAAAAAACTAGTTCAAAATGTTGGTGAAGTTGAAGAAAAGCTAATAGAAGCATTTTGGCCAGGACCACTTACAATAGTTTTTAAAAAGAAACCAATAGTACCAGATATCATTACAGGTGGGCTAGATACAGTTGCAGTAAGAATGCCAAGTAACATTATTGCACAAAAACTTATAGAATATTCAGACTGCCCAATAGCAGCACCAAGTGCTAATATTTCAGGCAAACCAAGTGGAACACAAATTGAAGATATATTAGAAGAACTAGATGGGAAAGTTGAATATATAATAGATGCAGGAAGAGTAGATATTGGTGTGGAATCTACAGTAATTAGAGTTGTAGATGGTGTGGTGCATATATTAAGACCAGGTAAAATAACACCTGAAGACATTGAAAACCTTGGAATAAAGGTATTTATAGAAAAACAAATACTTCGGAGAATATAAAGAAGGAGAAAAAGTAATGTCTCCAGGTATAAAATACAAACATTATGCACCAAAAACAAAATGTATATTAGTATATAGCAAAGATAATGATAAAATGGTAGAAAAAATAAATGAACTTGCACAAGGCAAAGATGCAGTTATACTAGGTAAAACAAAGAATTTAGAAAAGTATAATTCAAAAAAATTATTAGACTTAGGAAACACTTTAGAAGAAATAAGTCACAACATTTTTTCAGCCTTAAGACAAGCAGACACATTAAACGGAGAACTTATAATAGTTGAAGGAGTAGAAAAAGATGGCTTAGGCCTTGCAATAATGAACAGATTAATTAGAGCGAGTGCACACGAATTTATAGAAATATAAAAACAAAATTTCGATAAACATATTGACAAAAAACAAAAAAGAATATATAATACAAAACGTAGTAAGGAAGTTAGAAATGTGGTTGCCACCAAACTCTACATGGAAAGTGAGGTGGTGTGAAATGGTAGAAGCTATACTTTTGAAAATGTTGATTATATCACTTTTCACAAATCTATTTACAATACTCATTTCTCTAATATTGCTTATAACAGCAGTTATAAGTACATATAAAAATCACATCTCTATATAGCCGTTTAGAGATGCAATTATAAAATTATACATTCAGCGACCACATTTTGTGGCTCCTTACTTTTGTTATATTATATTATACTTTTATCAAAAAGTCAATACATAATATCAAAAAGGGGAATTATTTTGGAGATAAAAGGTCAAATAACAGAAATTATATATACAAACGAAATAAATGGTTACATGGTAGCAGAGTTTAAAACAGAAGAAGAAACCACAGTTATAACTGGTTATTTACCTTTTATAAATGATGGAGATAGCTTAAGGCTTGTGGGAAAATTTGTAACACACCCAGATTATGGAAGGCAATTCAAAATAGAAACATTTGAAAAAATAATGCCAGAAACATTAGAAGCCTTAGAAAGATACTTAGCAGGTGGAATAATTACAGGAGTAGGTCCAGCAACAGCGAAAAAGATTATAGAAAAATTTGGTGAAGAAACCTTGCACGTGTTACGTTTTGAACCAGAAAAGCTAGAAAAAATTAAAGGTATAAATTCAGCAAAAGCAGTAAAAATCTCAGAAGAATTCGCCGAAAAATGGGACCTATGGGAGATAGTAGGTTTCTTAGAAAAATTTGGAATATCTGCAAGTAACAGCAAAAAAGTATATGAAACATTTGGAAAAGATGCAATAGCAGAAATTGAAGCAAATCCATATATGCTATTAGATATAACATATGGTGTAGACTTCAAAAAAATAGATAAAATGGCATTAGATTTAGGTTTAGCAAATAATGATGCAAAAAGAGTTGAAAGTGCAATAAAATACAGCTTAGCGCTTGCTAGCAATAATGGAAATACATGTGTAGAAAAACAAAATTTAATTACATTTGTACAAAACCTGCTAAATGTAGATGATAAATACATTGAAACATGTATGATTAATTTAAAAGCACAAGCAAAAATAGAAATAGAAGATACCGAAGGCATAGAATGGGTATATTTAAACACCTTTTATGTATGTGAAAAAAACATTGCAAACAAGCTAATAACACTAAAACAAGCCAAAAACATAAAGAGAATTAAAGACTTCGATAAAAAATTTGCTCAAGAAGAAAATTCAATAGATATAGTATTATCAGATAAACAAAGAGAAGCAATAAAATCTGTAAACACAAATAATGTATGCGTAATTACAGGTGGGCCAGGTACAGGAAAAACAACAATTATTAAATTTGTAATTGAGCTATTCAAAAATGAGGGAAAAAAAGTTGTACTTTGTGCTCCAACAGGCAGAGCAGCTAAAAGAATGAGTGAAGCAACAGGAGAAGAAGCTGCAACTATTCATAGGCTATTGTGCTTAACCAAAACAGAGGAAACACTTGGAATGGAAAGAATAGATTACCAAATAGAACCAATAGACTGTGATGTACTAATAATAGATGAAGCATCTATGGTAGATGTTTTTTTAATGAATTACATACTAAAAGGACTATATATAGGAACAAAACTAGTGTTAGTTGGCGATATAAATCAGTTGCCATCAGTAGGGCCAGGAAATGTTTTAAAAGATATAATTAATTCAGGTGTAATTGAAACAATTGAGTTAAATGAAATATTTAGACAAGCTGCACAAAGCCAAATAATAACAAATGCGCACAAAGTAAATAATGGAGAAGACTTCCTAAATGTACCAAAAGATGAGATAGAAAACAAACTACAAGACTTCTTCTTTATAAATGAAACATCAACAAATAAAATGATAGAAGATGTGGTATCTTTGTGTTCTGGAAGATTAAAAAAATATGGTAATTATGATTTCTTTAAAGATATACAAGTATTAACACCAACAAAAAAAGGAAAGCTTGGAACAAAAGAATTAAATATAGAATTACAAAATGCATTAAACCCATCAATTAATTCTGCAAAAGACATTAGCCAAATTCCACAAAAGAAACATGGGGATAGAACGTTTTTTGTTGGAGACAAAGTTATGCAAATAAAGAACAACTATGATATATACTGGGAAAGAAACCATAAAGAAGATGGAACAGGAATTTTTAACGGTGAACTTGGAACAGTTACAAAAATTGATGATATTACAAAACAAGTAGAAGTAAAGTTTGATGATGATAAAACAGCATGGTATGAATATTCAGAACTTGAACAATTAGAACACAGCTATTCAATAACAATTCATAAATCACAAGGAAGTGAGTTTAATGTTGTTATACTATGCTTACCACAAGCAGCACCAATGCTACTTACAAGAAATTTACTATATACAGGAATTACAAGAGCAAAAAAGCTTTTAATTGTATTAGGAACAAGAAAAACAATAGAATATATGATACAAAATACAGAAACAAAAAAGAGAAACACAGGACTTGAATATAAGTTAAAGGAGAGCACATGGTAGATTTATTAAAAGATGCAAAATACATAAAAGGCGTTGGACCAAACAGAATAAAACAGCTAAATTCTTTAGGTATTTATACCTTAGAAGATGTTATTTCCTATTACCCAAGAGGATATGAAAATAGGGGAATAAAAAAGGACATAGCAGAGCTTGTAGACGGAGAAGACGCTCTTATAGAAGCAAAATGTGTATCTAAAATGACTGAAATTAGAATAAGAAAAAACATGACAATATATAAACTAGTTGTAAGAGATGAAACCGCCACATGTACACTCACATGGTTTAATGTTCCATTTCTAAAAAAGAGATTTATTGTTGGAGATACCTATAAATTTTTTGGAAAAGTCAAAAGAAAACTAAATCAAATAGAAATGATGACGCCAATAATAGATGAACAAGACTCTAACAAAAATACTGGAAGAATTATACCAATATATCCAAGTACATACAATTTAAGCCAAAATATCTTAAGAAAAATAATAGAAAATGCCTTAGAAGAAGCCAATGTATTGCCAGAAACAATACCAGAATATTTAATAAAAAAATACAAATTAATGGGGATAAATGAAGCAACAAAGCAAATTCATTTCCCAAATAGTTTTGAAGATTATAACAAAGCACGTACAAGGTTAGTATTTGAGGAATTACTAATAATGCAACTAGCTCTTTTAACATTTAAAACAAATTATGATAAAGATAAAAAGGGTATTAGTTTTAGTACAGATGCCAAAATGTCTGAAATAATAGATAGTCTACCTTTTAAATTAACAAATGCACAAAGCAGAGTTTTAGAAGAAATAGATAAAGATATGGAAAGCAAAAAAATGATGAATAGATTGCTACAAGGAGATGTTGGAAGTGGAAAAACAGCAGTAGCAATGTGTGCAGCATTTAAAGCTGTAAGGTCTAATTATCAAGCTGCAGTAATGGTACCAACGGCAATACTTGCAACACAGCATTATCAAAACTTCAAAAAAACAATGGACAAATTTGATATAAGGTGTGAACTTTTAATTAGTGGAATGGCGAAAAAACAAAAAGAAAAAATATTAGAAGAATTAAAACAAGGAAAAATAGACATAATAATTGGTACACATGCACTTTTACAAGAAAATGTAGAGTTTAATAAATTAGGGTTAGTTATAACAGATGAGCAACACAGATTTGGTGTAAGGCAAAGAAGTATAATAAATTTAAAAGGAGAAAATCCAGATGTACTTGTTATGTCTGCAACACCAATACCAAGAACACTTGCACTAATATTATATGGCGATCTTGATATTTCAATAATTGATGAACTACCACCAAATAGGCAAAAAATAGATACATTTGCAGTAACAGCATCAAAAGAAGAAAGAGTAAACAACTTCATAAAAGGGCAAATAGACGAAGGAAGACAAGCATATGTTGTATGTCCTTTAGTAGAAGAATCTGATGAAATTAATGCGAAATCTGTTTTAGAAATAGCAGAAAAGTACAAAAACGAAATCTTTAAAGACTATAGAGTAGAATATATACATGGAAAACTAAACAAAAAAGATAAAGAAGCAATAATGGAAGAATTCAAGAATGGAAAAATAGATATATTAATTTCTACAACAGTAATAGAAGTTGGAGTTGATGTTCCAAATGCAAGCATAATGGTAATTGAAAACGCAGAACGTTTTGGGCTTGCAACACTTCATCAATTAAGAGGAAGAGTAGGACGTGGAAAATACAAATCTTATTGTATTTTAAAATATAAAGGAAATCGGAGAAAACACCAGAGAAAGAATGAAAATAATGGTAGAAACAAATGATGGTTTCAAAATATCAGAAAAAGATTTAGAGCTAAGAGGGTCAGGAGAATTCTTTGGAACAAAACAACACCGGTTTACCAGAATTTAAAATAGCAAATTTATTCCAAGACATAGAAATGTTAAAAAATGTGCAAAGTCTAGCAATAAAGATTTTAGAAGATGACGAAAATTTAGAAAAACCAGAAAACAAAGTATTAAAACAAAGTATTCAAAAAAAATTTAGAGAAAGAATAGAAATTTAAGTTTCTATTCTTTTTTGCATAAAAACAAGATTAAAGCAAAAAATATTAAAAAGAAAGAGAGGTAAGTATGATAAATTTTAATACAGATTTAGCAGTTGAGAGAAACGACATTTATAGAAAGGCAAATAACATTGAAAACAATATAGAAGGAATAGAAACAGAAGAGGAAGAAGTTAATGAAAATGTTAAAATTTCAAGAGTAAAAATAATTGATGAAAAAGGTGCAGAAGCTTTAGGAAAGCCAGTTGGGAGCTATATAACAGTTGATATAAAAAAACTAAAAATTGCAGATAATAACGAAATTCAAACTGCATCAGAAACTGTAACAAAAGAATTAAAGGAGCTAATTAATAAGCATGTAGAAAACTTAGGCGATATTCTAGTTGTAGGGCTTGGAAATGCCTATGTTACACCAGATTCCCTTCGGTCCAAAAGTTGTAAAAGATATTGATGTTACAAGACATATTTTAAAATATGCACCAGAGTATATAGATAAAGAAACAAGACCTGTAACAGCAATAGCACCAGGTGTTTTAGGTACAACAGGAATTGAAACAATGGAAATAATTAAAGGAATAGTTGAGAATATAAAGCCAAAACTTATAATAGTAATAGATAGTTTATCATCAAAAAGTATAGAAAGAATAAGTAGTACAGTTCAGCTTGCGGATACAGGTATAGTACCAGGAGCAGGTGTTGGAAATGCACGAAATGAAATAAGTCAAAAAACTTTAGGAATTCCAGTAATAGCAATAGGAGTACCAATGGTTGTAGAAGCTGCAACCATTGCAGCAGATAGCATAGACCTATTTATAGATAAACTTCAGCAAGATGCAAAATCAAATGATTATTTAAACGAATTAAGAAACACAAACAAATATGAATTAATAAGAGAAGCTTTAATTCCAAAAGATTATAACTTAATTGTAACTCCAAAAGAAATAGACGATTTAATAGAAAATATGAAAGATGTAGTTGCAAGAGGAATTAACTTTGCAATTCAAAACTAAATTATAAAGCTAATTCCATAAATTAAAAGCATATGTAAAGGGTAGAATAGGTATAATAAATACTTGATATCTGGCCCTTTCTTTTTGTTATATAAAAGAATTGGTATGATGGCACATAATGTTCCAACAATATAAGGCAAATAGAAGGATGCAACATATTGCAAAACATCAGGTCCATAATTTAGGTAAAGCGAAATATTATAACCATATTTAATAAGCGTTGCAATTGAAAAACTGACTGCAAGAAGCCATTTGTTGTGACTGAATACATAAAATAAAAATGTAATTAAAACACCATAAATACCGTAATCACAATGCAATGAATTAGCTATAACACCTAGAAATATTGTACTTGCAACTCCTACAAATTTATTGTATTTATCATATATTGTTATTGCTAAAAGTCCAAAAACTAACGTAAATATTACATTTAAACCCCAATCACTGCCATTTATAATTGAATGAAATAGCATAAAAGGAATTTGAGATATTAAAGCAAAAATTACTAATCTATAAAAATATTTTTTTAGATTTTTTGTGTGTATATATCCTTCTGAAATTTGGAAGGCAAAAATAGGGAAAGCAAGTCTTCCAACATAATTAAACCATGAAGCTTCTCCATGGAAAACAGCATAGCCCAAATGATCTATGAACATTGTAATACATGCAATTATTTTTAAAACAAAAGCACTCATAAGAACCTCTTTTCTAGTATTATTTATAACACAAAAAGAGGAAAAAAGTCAATAAATAAAAAAAGTCCGCCAAATCTCGTCGGAGCTTTTGTATTTATTTAAAATCGAACCCACGCTGGAGACGCCTAAAGAAGTATTTCGGGGGTCTTCGATTTTCTCTAAATACAAAACTCCTGCGTTTGGCTACTTGTGTTATTAATTTTTTAATCGATTTAAATTATACTTTGAAGTTTGCATTTTATATAATGCACATAAATCACATTCAGTACAGATATAAACTCTGTCATCAAAGATTTTTTTAAGAGTTGAAATAAAGTCATCTTCAACATCAATTAAATGAATGTATAACTTTTTTGGAAGTATTGTAAGTAATGAATTTAAAGCATAATCGTTTGAGGAAAAACTTATATCTGATAGGTATTTGCTGTTTATTAGTTTATCATTATACTGAATTACATGTTTTGAATTATCAAGCAAAATAGAATTTTGATTTTTATATATTAGATGTACAGCATCTATGTTTGATGGCGTTGTCTGAATGTATGCTTTTAAAAGCGATACAAATTCGTTATATTCTCTATCTATAATAAATTTATTAACACACATATCAACAACAGTGTCTAGCTCTTTTATATAATTTTTGAGTTTAAAATTTACAAACCCATCTAAAATAACATATTTATTACATGAAAAATATTCATAAAATGCTTCGGAGATAATATTTATAATGGAAAGGGAAGTTTTAAAATCTATATTTGTTAAACACAAATTAAAAATATCTTTCTTTTCCTCTGTAGAAAAATAAAAGTAATTTGTGTTTATTAAGTTTTGTATAATAGAAGGCTCGTAAAAATCTATAACAAGATAGGCAAGGAGAGTAGATATTTTATTTAAAAATAATTCAACATTCTTGCCTTTGTAGTGAATTATAATATTTGTATACACTTTGAATTTATAACTTGAAACGTGAATGCTTTGTAGCTCAAAGTATTCAAGCTCTTTTAGTAGATATTCAGATATTTCTTTGTTATTAGTTTTAACACAAATGGTTTTTAGCACAAAAAAGTCCCTCCAAACATAATAATAGTATCTACTAAAAATTGCTTAGTTATACATATATTATGAAATGGAAGGAAAAGTGTTACTATTTATAAATCATGTAGTCAACCTCTGGGAAGATGCAGTCTTGCTTTTGTATAGCTTTTAAAAATTCACTATCTATTTTATCGCTTTTAATTTGTTCATATAGTTTAGTAAATCTTCCAATATGCATTTTTATACGTTTCTTTGCATAATCTACCATTGTTCCATGTGTTATTATAAATAACCAGTCACTACTTTGCGCAAGTAGTAATTCACGAGCACATTGATTTAGTGCTTTTCTGCGAAGAGTATTTTTTTCATTTGGATATAAATTAGCAAGTTCAACCATTCTGTCTCCTGCAACATGTAAATGTCTATGTACATAGTCATTTAAACCATTAAGCCATACTTCACTATATCCATTAGCTCCCCAACTTGAGATACAAGGTGAGCATTCTTGCATTTCTGGGTATTTATCTATATATTCACTAGGAGTAATTAATTTAAAGTTTCCTTTATCATAGTAAATTTTCTTAAATAGAATATATAACCAATAAGGACCTTCATACCACCAGTGACCATAAAGTTCAGCATCATAAGGGCATACAACAATAGGCTTTGCAGGTGACATGATGCTAGATAATTCATTAATTTGCTTAACTCTAGAATCAAAGAAATGTCCTGCTTGTTTTTCTGCAGAATCTTTTGCCCATTGTAAATTGTAATAATCTTTAAATTCACCTTTAGATGTAATTCTATAGTATTTAATTCCAGTATTTACACGAACTCCATTTTTGGCGATGTATGGTTTAATGTAATCATAATCAGCATCATAACCAAGGTCACGATAAAATTCTCTATAATTAAAGTCGCCTGGGTATCCACAAACAGAGCTCCATACTTGTCTTGAACTTTCTATATCACGACCAAATGCAACTACTCCATTAGGAGATACAATTGGTGCAAATGTGCCAAAAACAGGTGTTGGGTCAGCATAAAGTATTCCATGAGATTCTGTAATAATATAATCTATACCAAATTCTTTTAAATACTTGTCCGCCTCAGGAACATAACCACATTCAGGAAGCCAAATTCCTCTAGGTGGTTTTCCAAAATATTTTTTATAAGTTTCAACACCAACAGCTATTTGTGCTTTAACAGTTTTTTCATTAACATATAGAATAGGGAAGTAACCATGTGTTGCACCACATGTAATTATTTCTAAAACACCAATGTCTTGAAAATGCTTAAATGCACTAATTAAATCGCAATTATATATGTCTTTGAAAACGTGTAAATCATTAGAATATCTATCAAAATAATATTTAGATAGTTCATTTAAACGTTTATCATAAGCTGTTCTTTTTACTTCCTTTGCTGCTAGTTCAATGTGTTTTTTTACATATTTAATATATCGTTTTTGTAGTAACTTGTTATCAAACATGTTTAATAAAGGGGGAGTAAGTGACATAGTAATTCTAAAATCAACTTTTTCCTCCTCCAATTTTTTAAAGTTTAGAAGTAATGGTATATATGTTTCAGAAATTGCTTCATATAACCATTCTTCTTCTAAATAATCTTCACTTTCAGGGTGATGTATAAAAGGTAAATGTGCATGTAATATAAAACTTACATAGCCCTTTGTATTATCCATAGTTTGCTCCTTTGTTAGAAACTTGAACTAGAATTTTTCTCTAGGTTGTCTAGTTCTTCATTTTTATATATTTTTTTGTATAAATCATAAATGTTATAAATTCTGCCAATATATTTTATAAACTCAAATGAGGCAACATTTTTAGAAATTTTCTCATTTGTTTTAACATTTCTAAAAAATACATTTTTTTGCTTTTTTTCAAATAATATATGGTCATTCGGTGCCTCTATTGTATTAGAAGATGTAATATATAAATAGTTATTAGGAAGCTGTGTACCCATTGGTTTAGCACGTCTTCCAAGTTCTATCTCATAATCACATTTACTATCATCTACTTTAAAATACCAACTATTTGCAAAATCATTTATTTCAACTTCGAATGAATAATTCATGGTTTTGTTATGTACTATTAAAACTGGAATAGTAGATTCAAAAAACTTTTCTCCATATGTTTCAATATATTTTTCTCTATCTTCATCCGAAATATCCCAATATACAAAAAGTGTGGTTGGTGTCTGAGCTAAAATTCTAACTACTGTTTGGTTATATCTGTATGGTAAATCATAGTACTCAACTAATTCTGGCTGTTTTACAGTTTTAGTAACACGTTTTGTTGCAGTTTTCTTAGTAGCAGTTTTTCCTGTAGTTCCACTTTTTTGTGTATTAGTTTTTGTAACTCTTGTTTTGCTATTAGCTTTATTTGAACGTGTTCCACTTGCTTTTTGTTTAGATGTAACCTTCTTTGAAGTTGTAGTGCTTTTAGGTGTTTCAGCCTTTTTTGTAGTTGCTTTTCTTTTTGTTTTATTAGCTGTCTCCTTAGTTTTTTCTTGCATTAAAAATCCTCCTTAGTAATAACAATATTCATCAACCTTTAATATATATCAAAATTGAAATAAATTCAAGAGAAATAGCGCAAAAAAATAAAAAAATTAAATTGTAAAACTACTTGCAATTTGTATTTTTTTGTTATAGAATAATATTAAATTGATAGAGCCAAAATCAAAATTGGCAGGAGAAAAAACAAAGGAGGAAGATATATGAACATAAGCTTTGTAAGCCTTGTGGCTGTATATATATACACAGCCACTATATGTTCATTAGAAGATAAAACAAGCATATTTCCATATGCTTTATTAAAGTTGCATGCAAGAGATGGATAAGTCCATCTCTTTTTGTCATGTGTTTTTACTAAATTTGTGTATTAATTAATTTAGTACAAGGACGACCGTCCAATCTCGTCCAAAGCATAGCAAAAATGTATTTAATACAAGAAAGTAGCCAAACGCAGGAGTTTTGGCGGAATATAGGGTAAAGAAAAAAATAAAAAAGGAGAAAAGGAAAAATGAAGAAAAATAAAGGTATAACACTAATAGCGTTAATAATAACAATAGTAGTAATGCTAATATTAGTAGCAGTAAGTGTAAATGTATTAATAAAAAGTAACTTAATAGGAACGGCAGAAAGAACAGTAGATAAATACAAAACAGCATCAGAAGAAGAGGCAAAGGGTGGAGCAATAGAAATCAATGGTAAAAAATATGATTCAATAGAAGACTATATAAAGGAAAAGGAAGGAATTTCAAATATACATAATTGGCAATATGTGAATGAAAATACTAGAGAAGAAATAAGATGTACATGCGAGCAATGTAAGGCATTTGAAGATGGAGATTCTACAGGTAGAACATTGAAAATAGGACAACAAATAGGAAAAAATGAATATAAAACAGCAAGTACAAGCATAAGCAAAGAAAAAAGTGGATATAGTTCAGATCAAACAATAAATTTAAATAATGAAGAAACAAAATGGGTAGTTTTTGGGTATGAGGATAAAGATAAAGATGGCTTAAATGAGGTCTTGTTACTAACAACAGAACACCCAACTAAAACAATGATTGCTCTATATGGGGCAGAAGGATATAATAATTGTATAGAAGAAATAAATAGAATGTGTAGAGAACTATATGGAACAAATGCAAGAGGAATGACAATAGAAGATGTAAATAATTGCTTGGGATATACACCAGGAAATTTAACCACAAAATTAAAAGATTTAGGAGATACGTGGACAGCAATAAAAAATTATAATTTAAATTCAAAATCAGGAGTTTTTTATGATCCAAGCAATCCTGAAGGAATAAAAGATAATGGAGCTACTTTAGGAGAATATGAACTAAATGGATATAAATATGGAACAGGTGATATATCATCAAATATTTCTAATACAGCAAAAGCAATGATATTTGGAAATAAGTATAATAATTATTGCTTTTGGTTGGCTTCTCGTGGAGTTGATGTTCAAGGTAATAGCGTAGGCTTTGGTGCAAGGAGGGTGAATGAAGGTTCCGCAGGTCCTATAATGAGAGGACTTTTGTCTGAAGGTAATTCTTCTTTAGGTCTTACTGGGTTGGGCGCTAGAGTTTCTATTCGTGCTATACTTTCTCTAACATCTGAAATCCCAGTAGGAGGAGAAGTATTAGAATTCACAGGTAGATTTAGTGAGATAGGAGAGGATCTTTAAGATAAATAGTGGGCTTGTTAATAATGAAATTTATTTATCGGTTTCTCATTTTGGATTTAGTAGTATTAAATATTACTAAATCCTTATTTTACTTAAATGGAAGTTTTAAAAAAATAATTTAAAGGCACCATATTTCATACGTAAATGCTACTTTATAAAGAGCATTTTATTTGACAAATCTTCCTTTTTGCTGTAAAATATATAAGTGATAAAAAGGAGAGATATTTTTATGTCGAATTATAATATTAAGGCATTAGAAAAAGTGGAATCTAAAACTAAAATCTACTTAATAATCATTGCAATTCTACTTATAATGCTTTGTATAAGTAATATAGCGTTTATTATACCATCAATTGTTTTGTATACTGGTATAATTTTATACACTATATGGGTATATAACAAAAGAAAAGGTGAACTTTCTAGCTACATTAATGATATTACCTATTCAGTAGATTCAGCTGCTAAGAATACCTTAATTAATTCTCCATTCCCTTTAATAATATTAGAAACAACAGGAAACGTTATTTGGAGAAGTTCAACATTTAATAAGGAATTTGCAAATGTTGGCATTAATGCGTATATTGATGATTTATCAAAAGAAATCAAGAAAGAAATTGAGAATAATAATTTCGAAGTTGATAAAAAACTTACTATAAATAATAAAATATACCATGTAATTGGAGATTATATAAAGTCAAAGAAGAAAGATAGAAAAAAAGAAACTAAATATATGGTTACTCTTTACTTTATAGATATAACAGATGAAGTTGAACTTATGAATAAATACAACAATGCTAAAACTTGTATGGGAATAGTAATGCTTGATAATTATGAGGAAATTATACAAAGAATATCAGAAGAAAACAAACCACAAACAATTGCTGCAATTGAGAAAAAGCTATATGAATGGGCAAGTGCAAGTGGTGGAGTAATGATAAAAAAAGAAAGAGATACTTATGTATATGTTTTTGAACAACAATATCTTCAAGAAATGGAAAACAACAAATTTACAATACTAGATGAAATAAAAGAAATTGAAACTGAAGAAGGAATGCCAATAACACTAAGTATTGCAATTTCAAATGAAGGTAAAACAAATTATGAAAAATATGAGTCTGCTTCAGTTGCAATGGATATAGCCTTAGGAAGAGGTGGAGACCAAGCAGTAATTAGACAAGATGGTAAATATGTATTCTTTGGTGGTAAGGCTCAAGAAGTTGAAAAGAGAACTAAAGTTAAAGCCAGAGTTATATCACATGCATTAGAAGAATTAATAAAAAAATCTGATAATGTAATGGTAATGGGACATATGAATGGAGACATAGATTCAATAGGTTCAAGCTTAGGTATATATAGACTTGCTAAAACTTTTGAAAAAGAAGCATATATAGTAAACAATACTTATGGCTTAACTCTTGCAAACTTTATTGTAACACTAAAGCAAGAAGGATATAAAGATGTAATATTAGATAAAACAGAAGCAATGAACAAAATAACACCAAATACCTTACTTGTAATAGTAGATACACATAAAAGAAGCTATGTTGAAGTTCCAGAGTTACTAGAAAAAACAGAAAAAATAGTAATAATTGACCATCATAGAAAGTCAGAAGATTTTATAGAAAATGCGATATTAACATTCCATGAAGCATATGCATCATCAGCATCAGAGTTAGTTACAGAAATAGTAGAATATGCAACACAAGAAGTTACATTAGAACAAATTGAAGCAGAAAGTTTATATGCAGGAATAATGATGGATACCAAAAACTTTACTTTTAAAACAGGTGTAAGAACTTTTGAAGCTGCAGCATATTTAAGAAAATATGGAATTGATATTATAAAAGTAAAAAAATGGTTCCAAAGCGACTTAGAAAGTTATACAGTAATTGCAGAAATAGTTAAAAATGCAGAAATAATAAACGACTCGATAGGTATTTCTGTATATGAAGAAAAAGATAAAAATGCAAACCTAATTTGTGCAAAAGCAGCAGATGAATTACTTACAATAAGCAATATTTCAGCATCATTTGTACTTGGAAGAATGGGAGATAAAGTTTGTATAAGTGGTCGTTCAATAGGAGATATAAATGTTCAAGTTATATTAGAAAAATTAGGTGGTGGAGGACATATAACACTTGCCGGAGCACAAGTTGAAGGTATGACATTAGAAGAAGCAAAAACAGAATTAATAATTAGAATTAATGAATATTTTGCAGAAAATAATTTTTAACAAAGGAAAAAGACAAGGGGACGTTGGTATTTATCTTGCCCTCCTGTCTTTTCTTGTTAAAATAGCTCGAGCTTTGTAAAAAACTTTTTGGACTAGCATACCAAATATGACAAAAAAATTAACAAAGAAGTAGTATAATGTATTAAATAAAGTAAAACGAAAGGAAGAAAAGTAATGTTTCAAAACGTTATAAATCAAAATCAAGTTGAACAAGAAGAAATTAAACCAAGAAAAATAAACTTTAAAGAGTTATTTAAAATAAATGATATAGTTTTATATGCAATAGCTTTTCTAGTATCAATGGTGAATTTTAATGATATTTCTCCATTTGGACTAGCTATATTTGCAGCAGCATGTAGCAACAAAATTCCAGTTGGAATTTTATATGTTGCAGTAGCTTTAGGTTCACTTATTGGTGGAGGAATAAATGGTATATTAACATTCTTAGTTACATCATTACTTTTTGTAGCTTTGATTTTAATTTTTAGACCAAGACTTAAGAATATAGATAAAAATGAAAAGCAAAAGTTAGGAATTTTTGTTGCTGTTTCAGCATTTGCAGTTCAAGCAAGTAAAATGTTTTTTACAATGTTTTTAGTTTATGATTTAATTTCAAGCATTGCACTAGGTATAATTACATATATCTTTTATAAAATATTTGCAAACTCTATTATTGTTATAAATCAATATGGAATAAAAAAAGCATTTGCAATAGAAGAAGTAATGGGAGCAAGTTTACTTGTTTCAATTGCTTTATGTGCTTTTAGCAAATTACATGTATTTGGTTTTTCAATAACAAACATTTTTAGCATAATGTTAGTTCTATTCTTAGGTTGGAAAAATGGCATGTTAGTTGGTGGAACAGCTGGAATTACAATAGGAATGGTACTTGGTATAATAAACTCTACAAGCCCAGTTCTTGTTGCATCTTACGCAATATCTGGTATGATAGCAGGAGTATTAAACAAACTTGGAAAGCCACGGTGTAATTATTGGTTTTTGTGCAGGAAATGCAATACTTACATATGTTGTAAATGGAAACACTGTACCAATAATTACAATTAGAGAAATATTAATTGCATCACTTGGTTTACTTGCTATTCCAAAAGAAGTTGGTATAGATATAACAGAAATTATTAATAACACAAAATGCTTGCCAACAACAGCAGGAGTAATAGAAGAAAAGAAGCAAACAGCAAATAAACTAAATAGTGTTTCTGAAACAATACTTCAAATGGCAAGAAGTTATGATAGTTCAGCTCAAAACACTTTAGATGAACAGATAGATGATGAAAGCAAGAAAACTTTTAAAGAAGAAGTTTTAAATAGCTTAGAAGATATAGAGGACAACCTTTTATATGATGACATATTGCTAAATGATGATGAGATATTAGATAACTGTTTTAAAATTCTTGAAGAGAAAGAGGAAATTACAATAGACGAACTAATAGAAATATTAGAAAAGGCAAATAGATATAAACTTGCAAAAGATAGTGCAGAAAATGACTTAGAGGAAATTAGAAAAATAATAAATAGTACATACAGAATAAACAAGCTAAATACTATTTGGAAACATAAAGAAGCAAGCAACAAAAAGGTACTTGCTAATCAACTAGGAGGGGTTTCAAAAGTTATTTCTTCACTTGCAGATGATATTAAAACAGAGGAAAAATTAGAGCCTTCAAAACCAAAATTCAAACTAATAATCGGCGAAGCAGAAGCTACTAAAAATAAAAGTGAAGTATCTGGAGATAGTAACATTAGAACAAAACTACATGATGGCAAATACATGTTAGCAATAAGTGATGGAATGGGTTCTGGTGAAAAGGCAAAGAAAAGCAGCTTAACAGTTATCCAAATGCTTAAAAGACTACTTACAACAGGCTTTGATAATGATGTTTCAATAGGGCTAATAAATTCAGCAGTAACACTTAATTCAAATGATGAAACTTATGCAACAATTGATATTTCAATATTAGATTTAAGCACTGGAAATATCGAATTTGTAAAAAACGGAGCTTGCCCAACTTTTGTTAAATCTGGAAGTAATGTTGAAGTTGTAAAAGCAGTATCATTCCCAGCAGGCGTGCTAGATAAAATAGACCTAGTTGTGTATGATAAAGACCTTAAAGAAAATGACATAATTATAATGTGTAGTGATGGAATAATAGAATCAAACACAGAATGCAAAAACAAGGAATTATGGCTAAAAGAACTGCTAGAAAATTTAAAAACTGATGATGTTCAAAAAATATCAGATATAATTTTGCAAGAGGCAATAGACAATGGTTTTGGAATTGCAAAAGATGATATGACAGTTATTGTTGCAAAACTTGTTTCAATATAGAATAAATCACCATTAATAGATAAAACTATTAATGGTGATTTTTGTATGAAAACGGTTTTCCTAAAAAGTTATAATGATAAAAAAAGTTTTAAGATATTTGAAAGCTTCGGAGCTGAAGCAAGAGTGATTGAAGACTTAGAAAGAACTGATGAAACAATAAAAAGCTTAGTTCAAAACAACTACAAAACAATAGTAATGACAAGTGAAGTTGCAGGCTTCTCAGAGAGCATTATAAAAAAGTATAACAAAAGGGATGATATAAAAATAATAATAGCTCCGCCTAAATAAAAATGTATAAAAAAAAACAATTATGGAAAAAATTATTTAAGAGAAATTTTTAGGAGGTAGGGAATATGGAGCAAGAGCAAATGAAGAACATTGTTGTTCTTAAAAATTTGCCATCAAATATTATAGATGAGGCATTTGTAATTTTGAAGAGCAACACTAAAATTAAATCATTAGAAAGAGTTGATAAAAATAACCATATTCAAGAAGAACAGCGAAAAGAGGATGATTATATTGTAAGAGAAGCGGAAATGTTAATTAGCAATTACATTTCAAGAATAGAAAAACCAAGAGAAGAAAGATATAGCAAAACAAAGCAAATAGAATTAAAATATAAAAGACTAAAATTAATTACCATTATATTAAGTTTTGTGGTATTAGTAAATGCGATAATTAGCATAATTGCTTAAGAGTTCTAAACCTTGTATTTTTAGAATATATTTTACAAATGTATTCTAAGATTATGAGGTGTTTTTTTATGGAAAGAGTCTTAAGTCAAGATGAAAGAATAAGAAGAGCAGAAGAAATATATGCAAGAAGGAGAATGCAAACACAAGCAAGAAGCAGTGCTACAGTAAATGTTGAAGAAAACCAAGAACAAAAAATCACAAAAAAGTTGATAATTCAATTTATGGTATGCTTGAGCTTATATGGAGCTTTCTTTGCTATGAAAAATCTTCCAAATATTGTGTCTCCAGAAGTAATGTATAAGATTTCAGATATACTAGAATATGATATTAATATTCAAGAACTTTCTAAAAACATTAATAGTTTTATAAATAAAGAGGCGAAAAAAACAGAAAACAAAGAAAATGAGTTTGTTGAAGAAACTTTATCTGCAACAGATAGCCCGGAGCAAACTACAGAAACTTTACCAGCAGAACAAGAAAATACTGCTCAGCCAGAAGAAACAACTGAAGCAGTAGAAGAAACGACTGCTCAAGTTGATATAAGCACATTAACACCAATGGAAGTAAATGCTCTTTTTGTTAAAACAAATTACTCACTTATAAAACCGTTAGAAGGAGAAATAACATCAAGATTTGGGCATAGAGAGCCAACCGTTCCAACTGTTCCTAAAAATCATACAGGAATAGATATTGCAGAAGATATTGGCAAAATTATTGTTGCATCAATGGAGGGAGATGTTACTCTTGTTTCAAGTGAAGGGGACTATGGAAATCATATAAAAATCACAAACGGGGAAGTTACTACAGTGTACGCACATTGTAGTAAGATATATGTAAAAGAGGGAGAACATATAGTTCAGGGACAACAAATAGCTGAAGTTGGCGCAACAGGCAATGTGACTGGACCACATTTGCATTTTGAAATAAGAAGAAATAATGAGTATATAGACCCAGATTTAGTTCTACAATTTTAGGAGATGAGTAATTGAAAATTAAAATCAATATACAGATTTTTGCAATAGCACTAGTCTTAATTCTAACTAAACAAATTGAAGTCTATGCATGGCTTATGCTATTTGCTTTGATTCATGAGCTGGCACATATGTGTGCTGGCCTAAGCTTAAAACTAAAACCTAAAGCTCTTGAGGTTCAAGCTTTTGGAATAAGCATTGTATTTGAAAGCTTTGAAAATTTGGAGAAAAATAAGATCATCATTGCAAGTGCTGGGCCATTCATTAATATACTAATTGCAATATTAGTTAGTTTTATACATATAAAAGCAAGTAGTATTATAGTAAATACAAATGTATTACTTGCTATTTTAAACCTAGTACCAATATATCCATTGGATGGAGGTAGAATTTTACATGCAATTATTTGTTTGAAAAATGGAAAGAAAATTGCAGATGAAGTTGTATATAAGACATCAAATGCTTTGGTGATTGTTATGACGGCACTTTCTAGCATTTTAATTCTAGTATATAAAAATATTGGTTTGTTCCTCATAATAGCATATCTTTGGGTAATTGTATTGAAGGAGAATAAGAGGTATTTATTAAAAAAAAGAATTAATAATGTACTAGAAAAACAAAAAAATGCTTGACTTTTTTTCTATTAAGTGTGAAAATAAATATAGTAGTATATGAGAATTTAAAGGAGGAACTAATGAAAAAATTTTTAAAAAGTCAAAGGGGAGTTACTTTGACAATATTGGTTATAACAATAATTGTAATTGCTATACTCACAGGTGCATCTATAAGGAAGATGGATACTGGGAAAGATATTAGAAATTATAACTATATGTGTGCTGATATTGAGCTTTTGAAAAGTAAGGTACTTGCTTATTATAATGAGAATGGTGGGGCTCCAGTTACTGGAACTGCTTTTAATGCAAAGTCTACTATAGGTTCTCAAGCAAGTTCTAGGGATAATGATAATTATTATGCAATAGATTTAAATAAATTATATAATATAACCTTAAACTATGGTGGAGGAACTATAGGTAATGGAGATGTTTATATTGTTAATGAGCAAAGTCTAGAGGTATATTATCTAAATGGAGTAGATTTTGAAGGTATAACTTATTATGCAAAAAAGAAGTGAAAAGTTTAAAATTATATTGACTTAATTAATACAAATATGTTATTATACAAATGTAAAAAGTTTATGAGGTGATAAAATGGAAGAAAAAGATTTTGAAAAAAAACCAAAAAAGAAAGGTATAATTATAACAGTTGTTATATTAGTTTTAATGGCACTTATAGCTGGTGGTGTATTTGCATATTTTAAATTAGTTAAGAATAAACCACAAGCAATATTTGAAAAAGCAATAAGCAAAGCTTTTGAAATGACTGATAATATGCCTAAAAATGAAGGAAAAGTTAATTTAGAGTTAACAGTTTCTTTAAATTCAACAGATCAAGACATGAGCATGGCTAATACATATTTAAAGATGTTTAAATTAAATTTAACAACAGAAAAAAATGATGAGAAAAAGGTAATAAATCAAAATATTTCTATATCTGCTTTAGACGAAACTATTGTTAGTGCAGATTTATTAATACAAAATAATAAGGCCTATGTTTTCTTAAAGGATATTTATAGTAGATATATTGAATTACCAGAAGATACTTTTGATGGATTTAATTTAAACGATTTATTTGAGAATGATATTTCTGGAAAAAGCCAGGAAATGCTAAAAGAAATCAAACAAATATTATTAGATGCAGTAAAAACAAAAGAACTAAAACAAGAAAATGTTGAAGTTGATGATCAAAAGCTTACAAAAACAACATTAAAATTAAATTCAAAAGATGTAGAACAAATAGTTGAAAAATTATCAAATGTAGCAAGTGAATTCAGTGCAGTTAATACTGCTAAAGACATAGTAGAAAGCAAGCAATTAATAAATGAAGAAGAAAACAGTAGTGATAATTATCTTGAAGTTTCTATTTATACAAAAAGATTTAGTGGAAAGATTGTAAAAACTGAATTTGCAATGATAAATGTTGAGGATGATATGGCTATAGTTGGTACAATTTCTGAAGAAGAAGAAAAAACAGAAATTACTTTTGCTGTAAATGAAGACTCAACAGATATTGAAGATGCTATAACATTTTGCACATTTGAAATAGAAGAAGTAAATGACAATGAAGGAACAATGTCAATAAAGTTCAGTATTGATGAAGAAAGTACAGCAACAGTTACAGTAAAATATAAAGTTGATTATAATGATATAATAGAGCCAAAAAATGTTAGAAATAGCATAAATGCAAATGACCTTACAGAAGAAGATATGAACGAAATGATGACTAATATTGAAAATAACGAATTTTTATATAGCATAATACAATCACTTTCTACAACAAGGTTAATGGAAAAAGCAGAGGAAAACGCAAAGAGATATGAAGAAGAACAAATAGAAAGGGAACAACTTCAAGAGGAACTTTTAAACACTGAACTAACAGAAAATATCTAATTCTTTAAGTAACAAAAGGAGATGGATAAAACCGTCTCTAATATTTTAGAAAAGAGGAACATTATGGAACTATTAGATTCACATGCACATTATAACGACGAAAAATTTGATAGTGATAGAGAAAAAGTTTTAAATGAGATATATAATTCAGGAATAACTACAATTATAAATGCAGGTTATAGCTTAGAAAGTTCTAAAAAAGCTATAGAAATTGCAAATGAACACGATTTTATTTATGCAACAGTTGGAGTATCTCCAAATGATATAGATAATTTAGAAGAAGATTATATAGAAAAATTAAAGCAAATGTCCAAAGCCGAAAAAGTTGTTGCAATAGGAGAAATTGGGTTAGATTATTATTGGAATAAGGAAAATAAAGAAAAACAACAAGAGGTATTTATTAAACAAATTGAACTTGCAAATGAATTAGAGTTACCAATAGTAATCCATACAAGAGAAGCTGTAATGGATACATTAGATATTCTAAAGAACAAAGTAACCTGTAAAAATAAAGGCGTTTTCCATTGCTGCCCACTAAATGTTGAACTTGCAAAAGAAGCTTTAAAATTAGGGTTTTACATATCATGTGCAGGACCTATAACTTTCAAGAGTTCAAAAAATGCAGCAGATTTTATAAAAATAATTCCAATGGATAAAATACTAATTGAAACAGATTCTCCATATTTAAGTCCAGAACCTGTTAGAGGAACCAGAAACAACTCGAGTAATGTAAAATATGTAGCACAAAAAATAGCAGAAATAAAACAAATTTCAATTGAAGAGGTTGCAGAACAAACATATCAAAATGCAAAAACTATTTTTAAGTTAGGAGACAAAAAATGATTGATGAAAAAGAATACAAGGAATTTTTAGAAAAGAATGAAAAAGGACACTATGCACAAGGGCTAGAATGGGCAAGAATTAAAAGCGATTGGAAAAACGAAGTAATTATTGTAAGAGATGAAAAAGGCAAAATAAAGGCATCCTTAAGCCTCCTAATACGTAAATTACCATATATTAATTCACATTTAATGTATGCCCCAAGGGGACCAGTATGTGATATAGATGATGAGGAATCTTTTAAGAAATTAATAGAAGAAGCAGATAAACTTGCTAAAAAATACAATGCTTTCATGCTAAAAATGGATCCAGACATACTTGCAAGTAATGAGAAATTTAAAAAAATGGCAAGGAAAAATGGCTTTATTGTAGAAGAAAAAGTAAAAGATGTAGAAACCTTATTACAACCAAGATATGTATTTAGACTAGATTTAAAAGGAAAAACTGAGGAAGAAGTTTTTCAAAGTTTTCACTCTAAAACAAGATATAATATACGTTTAGCAACCAAAAAAGGTGTAACTTTAAGAGAAGGAACACGTGAGGATTTAGGTGAATTTCAAGATATACTTGAAACAACAGGAGAAAGAGATGGTTTTTATATAAGAAAAAAGGAATACTTTGAAAAAATCTATGATAGCTTTGATAAAGAAAACATAAAATTAGTTTTTGCAGATTACGAAGGAAAGCCTATTGCATGTGTATTAAATGTTTTCTATGGTAATAAAGAATGGTATTTATATGGTGGAAGTTTAAATGAACACAGGAACTTAATGCCGACATACCTTTTACAATGGGAAATGATAAAAGAAGCAATTAATAGGGGAATGGACTGTTATGACTTTAGAGGAGTATGTGCAACAGATGAAACACACTATAACGAAGGTTTGTATAGATTTAAAAAAGGCTTTAATGCAGACTTTGTAGAGTTTATGGATATGCACAAAGTATATAGACCAGTAATCTATTTCTTATTTGAAAAATGTGGATATAAATTAAGAGACTTAAAATTAACTCTAAGCAATAAATTTAAGAAAAAAGGGTAATTGCCAAATTATGTAAAGTATGATATAATAATATAGTAAAAAACTTGCTTAGGCAATGACTTTAGGAGGTATATTAATGTTACGGTTTTTTGAAAGGTATAAACAAAAGGTTATAACTTGGGCTAAAGGCAATAGCACTGTTGATTGGTTTGTATTTGGTGTTTGGGTACTGATTGCTCTTGTAATTGGAGTAATGATGTTCTTTACAATTGATACAACACCAGCAAGTCCAGGGGACTATGATCCACTTGTAAGTAGAGCATTATTTATTCAAGATAAACCAATAAAAATGCTTGAACAAAGGGGAAACATTCGGATTAATGATGATGAGATTTTACTTGAAATCGAAAATAAGGAATGCAAAATAATAGCAACATATAACAGAGAATTTGAACTTCAAGAAATTGAGAAGAAGGACAAAGCACATTCTGTTATTTTTGCAATTATTGCATCTGGCGTGATTGGTTATTTGGGTGGAGGAATAATTGTAGGCATTATTGCACTTATCCAATTAATTTACTCTACCATAAGCTATTATCTTTCAGAGCTTATTTATAAGTGGAAAAGAAAGAAAAACAAAAAACATTAATGTGAAAAAAGGGTGGTCAGATTTGACCACCTTTTTTTATTATTTGTTAAAATCAACTTTAACATTTTTTCTAGCTTCTTGGCTTTCTGCTTCAAATAATTGTTCAGGTTCAAAATGGAACATAGAAGCAATTATGTTTGAAGGAACAACTTGTATTTTAGTGTTGTATCTTGTTGCAGTGTCGTTATAGAATTGTCTAGAAAAAGATATTTTATTTTCTGTGTTTTGTAATTCTTCTTGTAATTGACTAAAGTTTGCACTTGCTTTTAATTCTGGATAGTTTTCAGAAACTGCCATAATAGTTTTTAATGCACCAGAAAGCTCGCTATCTAATTCAGATTTTTCTTTTACAGTTGAAGCATTTGCCCAAGATGTTCTAAGTTCTGTAACTTTTGTCAAAACATCACTTTCATGTCCCATATAACCTTTAACTGTTTCTACTAAATTAGGAATTAAATCAAATCTTCTTTGTAATTGTACATCAATTTGACTCCAAGCATTTTTTACTCTTTGTCTTAAACTTACTAAGTCATTATATAAAGCAATAACAGCTATAACAAGTACAATAAGTATAATTAAAGCAATCCACATAATAAATTCCACCTTTCTTTATAGTATATTTTAATACAAAATGATTATAACACAAACCATGGAAAAAATGCAATATATATGGAAAAAAGTAATATAAAATTTAGTCGAATAAAATCGACGGAAAACCATACTTCCGTAGGAATATTTTGGTACAAGCAGCATATAATATTAATAAAAATATGACAAAATTGTTACAAAAATTTGACAATTATTCCAAAAAATAGTATAATAAAAAAGGTGAGTCCAAGGAGGGATTTAATAAAAATATGAAAAATTATTTAAAATCTTCTAATGTAAAGAAAATAATAATTCTTAGTATAATATTAGTAGCAGTATTAGGAATGGTAGTATTTGCAGGAAGTGTTAAACTAAATAATGTTAATATAAAATTTTCAAACAATCAAGAAATTACAGTTCTTACATCAAAAACAAAAGTAGCTGATATTTTAGAAGAAAATCATATAGTACTAGAGGACAATGAAACTGTTGTACCAGGTTTAGAGTCTGATATAACAAATACAAAAACAATAAAAATTTCTTTAAAAGGTATGGAACCTGTAAAGGTTGCAGAAAACACAACAACAGAAATCAACAAGGAAGAAGTTTTAGATGATTATACAAACATTACTGAAAAAATTGAAGTAGTTATAGAAGAAATACCATTTGAAACAATAACAAAAGACGTTTCTAATGGTGCAGCAACTACAAGAAATGCAATTATTCAATATGGTAAAAATGGTGAAAAGAAAGTAACTTATAAAGTAACATACAAAGATGATGTAGAAATAATGAGAGAAGAATTATCTCAAGAAGTTATTAAGAAACCAGTTGATAAAATAGTACAAGTACAAAACAAATCAATTATAACATCAAGAAGTTCATATTCAAGAGCTACAGGAACTTCAGGACAAAGTGGCGTTTACAAGGTTACAGCATATTGTGCATGTATGCAATGTTGTGGTAAAACAAATGGAATTACAGCATCAGGAGCTAAAGCAACAGCAAATCATACAATAGCAGCACCAAGTACATTCGCATTTGGAACAAAAGTAGTAATAAACGGAATAACATATACTGTTGAAGACAGAGGTGGAGCAATACAAGGAAACAGAATAGATATATATATGAACTCACACCAAGAAGCACTTCAATGGGGTGTAAGATATGTTGATGTTGAAGTTTTAAATTAATAATATTTGAATAATTATCGTATGTCGAGTTTTGTCGAAATTTGACATACGATTTTTGTTGCAAAAATTCAAAACTTATGTTATTATAGTAAAGATTTAAATCTAATTAATTATTTTCAAGGCATTCGCCGGTAATTTTCAAGGAGGAAAAATGTTATCAATAGTAAAAAGTATGGCTTTGCATGGGCTAGCGGGGTATCTAGTTGATGTACAAGTTGATGTATCTAGTGGGCTTCCATCATGGGAGGTAGTTCGGCTTGCCAGATACAAGTGTAAAAGAAGCAAGAGAAAGAGTTAGAACTGCTATAAAAAATTCAAATGTAGATTTTTTAAGTAAAAAAATAATTGTGAATTTAGCACCAGCAGATACTAAAAAAGAGGGTTCAAGTTATGATTTGCCAATAGCAATAGGAATTTTAATATCAATGGAAGAAATACATAATGCAAATATAGATAATATGGCATTTATAGGTGAATTATCATTAGATGGAAAGTTGAATAAAGTTAATGGAGTTCTTCCAATGTGTATAGAAGCAAGAATGCTTGGAATAAAGCAAATTGTAGTGCCAGAAGAAAATGCAAAAGAAGCTGGAATAGTATCTGGAATAGAGGTTTTACCAGCTAAAAACTTACTTCAAGTTATGAATTTTTTAAACAAAGAAGAAGATATAAAACCAATAGAAATTAAAATAGAAAGTTTCTTTGAACAAAATAGAAAATATAATGTAGACTTTTCAGAAGTAAAGGGACAGGAAAATATAAAAAGAGCTATGGAGGTTGCAGCAGCAGGTTCGCACAATTTTCTTCTTATAGGAAGTCCAGGTTCTCGGAAAAACAATGCTTGCAAGAAGACTTCCAACAATATTGCCAGATTTAAGTTTTGAAGAAGCACTAGAAATTACAAAAATTCATAGCATAGCAGGTATATTAAAACAGGATGTACCACTAATTTCAACAAGACCATTTAGAGCTCCACATCATACTGTATCGGGGGTTTCGTTAGTAGGTGGAGGTAGAATACCAAAACCTCGGAGAAATAAGTCTAGCACATTATGGAGTATTATTTTTAGACGAACTTACAGAATTTCACAAAAGTACCTTAGAAGTTCTACGAGGACCTTTAGAAGATAGGCAAGTTACAGTATCGAGAATAAATGGAACATTTACATATCCAGCAAATTTCATGTTTGCAGCAAGCATGAATCCTTGCCCTTGTGGTTATTATGGCTCTAAGGAAAAGGAATGTACTTGTTCTCCTTCAACAATTGCTAAGTATATGGGAAAAATTAGCGGGCCATTGCTAGATAGAATAGATATCTGTATAGAAGTAAGCCCCGTAAAATATAAAAACTTAGAAAATACTGACAAAATTGAAACATCAGAAGAGATAAAAAAACGAGTGGATAGAGCAAGACAAATACAAATTAAAAGATATAAAAATATAGGAATTTTATCAAACTCAGAACTTACACCAAAGCTTATTGATAAATACTGTGTTTTAGATGAAAAAGGAAAACAAATTTTAGAAAACGCATTCAATAAATTAAAACTTAGTGCCAGAGCATATGGCAGAATTTTGAAGGTAGCAAGAACAATTGCAGATTTAGAAGAATGCGAAAATATAGAAGTTAAACATATTGCAGAAGCAATACAATATAGATCATTAGACAGAAAGTATTGGGCAAATTAGACATACATTAAAGGGGAGCGAGAATGAATATAAAAGAAATAGAATATGAAAATAAACTATACCCAGAAGCTTTAAGAAACATAAAGAAACCACCCAAGAAACTATATGTTCTTGGAGATGAAACAATTTTAAATAATGAAAGTGTAGCTATAATAGGTTCTAGAAATTGCACAGAATATGGAGTGAAAATTGCCAAAGAATTTGCGAGAGATCTTGCCCAAAATGGAGTAACAATAGTAAGTGGAATGGCAAAAGGAATAGATAGTGCAGCACACATAGGAGCAATTGAAGTAAAGGGCAAGACAATTGCAGTATTAGGTTCTGGGTTTAATCATATATTTCCGGATAAAGAAGTTTTTGAAAAAATACTAAAACATGGTGGAGCTGTAATTACAGAATATGAGCAAAATATAGATGTATTTCCACAAGGATTCCGAGATAGGAATAGAATAGTTGCAGGCTTAGGAGTAGGTGTATTAGTAGTGGAAGCAAGGGAAAAAAGTGGAACAGGAATTACCGCAGAATATGCAAATCAGTTTAATAGAAAGGTTTTTTGTATACCACACAGAATTGGAGATGATGCAGGAGTTGGAACAAACAGATTAATAAAACGAGGTGCAATGCTAGTTACAGAAGCTCAGGACCTATTACCATTTTTTGAAAATATTAAGTCAATAAAAAAGAATGATACAAAATTACAAATTGAAATTCCAGAAGAATATAAAATAGTTTATGATTCACTGCAGGAACCATTAAATGCTGATGAGGTGAGCAAAAAAACAAAAATGAAAATAGTAGAAGTAAATACAATACTTACCATGCTTGAGTTAGAAGGATATATAGAAAGCATGCCTGGCAATTTCTTTAGGAGAAAATAGATGTATTTAAGACATATATTAGGAAGAAAAGGAGAAGATGTTGTAGTAGATTATTTAAAAAAGATTAATTATAACATTTTAGATAGAAATTTTTCGTGCAAACAAGGTGAAATTGATGTAATTGCATTAGATGGGAATTATGTGGTTTTTGTAGAAATAAAATCTAGAACTAGCACGGAATATGGATTGCCATCTGAGGCAGTTACAAAAACAAAGATAAATCACATGATGAAAACAGCAGAATACTACTTATATATAAGGCACTTAGAAAATGAGAATGTAAGGTTTGATGTTGTGGAAGTTTATGTTAAGGATGAAAAATATTATATAAACCATATAAAACAGATAATATAATTTTTATTGACATTTAATACAAATAATGTTAATATTTTCATTAGAAAGAGAGGTAATTTGTATGAATATTATAGTTACAGGTGGCTCACGTGGAATTGGAAGATGTTTAGTTCAAAACTTGGCAAGAGATGGACATAATGTTCTTTTAAATTATAATAAATCAGATAAACAAGCAAAAAACTTACAAGAAGTTCTAAGAGAAGAAGGAATACTAATTGAAATATTTAAAGCAGATGTTTCAAAAAGAAATGAAGTTAAAGAAATGGTTAAGTTTGCTTTGGAAAAATGGGGAAAACTTGATGTATTAATTAATAATGCAGGAATAGCTAAATTACAGATGTTTCAGGATGTTACAGAAAATGATTGGAATGAAATTATAGATACAAACTTAAAGTCAGCTTTTTATATGTCTCAAGAGGTTGTACCTAATATGATACATAATAAAAATGGATTGATTATAAATATATCTTCAATGTGGGGACAAGTTGGGGCATCATGCGAAACAGTGTATTCTATTTCAAAAGCTGGAATGGATGCACTAACAAAATCTTTAGCAAAAGAACTTGGACCATCAAATATTAGAGTAAACTCAATTGCACCCGGAGTTATAGATACTGAAATGAATAGTAAATTAGATGAACAAATAAAACAAGAAATAAAAAATGAAACTCCAATAAAAAAAATAGGGAAAACTACAGATATTTATAGATGTGTTAAATGGTTAATTGAAGACGAATTTACCACAGGGCAAGTTATATCTGTAAATGGGGGATATGTTATAACATAAAAATAAAGCCCTTAAATAAGGGCTTCTATAATTATTTTTCTTCAACTTTTCTTCTAAAATTTCCAGTAATAAGTTTTGGAAGATACCTAACAATTTTATAAACTGCAAGTCTAATTTTTTTACTCCAAATGTAAGTTTTTCTTAATCTATTAGGTCTATCTAAGCCATAACCATTATTACTTAGAACTAAATCAGTGCATGGAGCTTCTAGTTCAAATACATAATTTTGTGAATCATTATTATCCCACTCATTGTTTCCATTTCTAAAACAGAAATTGAATGTATCACTATTTAAAAGTGTTATTTCAGTTTGAAAGCCTAAATCTGTTTTTTCCATTTGTATTTCAGATAGATTATCCCAATTTTCTCCAAATCCATAATGAATAAATACTTCCTCAGAAGCATCTTCAAAGAATTTACCAGTATAAGAAATTTTTACGGTTGAGCCTTGTATTAACTTATCTGTATCAAAAAATATGTTTTTTATTAGTTCCATTTTTTTCCCTCTTTTTTGTTTATCTTTTGCTACCAACATTATATTATTAAAAAACATATAATGCAAGTATTTTTTACAAAAAAATTAAAAATTTTGTAAAAAATATAAATTATAAAACTTTACCTATAATGTAAAACACGTCAGAATCAGTAATAGCAATATCTTTAAAAGATTTATTATCTGCCTTTAAAGTATATTTTCCTTTCTTTAAGAAAAATCTTCTTATTACTATTTGGCCATTAACGCTAAATACACCGATGTCTTTGTTGTTTAAAGGAGAATTAAACTCCACGAAAATATATTCACCCTTTTTGCAAGTTGGATCCATTGCATCATCAGATACTTTAATAGCAAGTGATGCAGAAGGAGCAGAAGATGGGCAATCTACAAAGGAATTTAAGTTATCAACTGCTAAAACTTTATTATATGAGATATGCTCAGCTAATCCATATTTTGTTTGATCTTCATTTAATTCTTTGTCATATGTGTACATTAATTGTTGGTAAGGAACATCTAAAGCTTTACAAATATTTCTTAATGCTTTATGACTTGGATTTCTTTCACCTTTTTCAATGTGTGTTAAATGTCCAATATTAATACCAGTCATTTCTGCAAGTTCAGTTTTTGTCATTCCTTTTTCTTTTCTAATAATTGCAATCATGTCTCCAATCATAATAAATACCTCATTTCTAAAAATAATCTCTAACTATTATACTAAACAAAAGCAAAATTGTCTAGTAGTAAATAAGAAAAAATATCAAATTTTATAAAAAAATATCACAAAACTCTTGACTTGTCAAATTGAGTTATGATATTATCATTGTTAATTAGACAAAGGAGGTCTTAACATGTACTATAACAAATTGAAAGATATCAGGAAAGAAAAGGGAATGACTTTAGATGAACTTGCTTCAAAATCTGGAGTGTCAAGCGGATATTTATGCCATTTAGAAAGAGGTTCAAGAACTCATCCATCTGTAGAAATAATGGAAAAAATAGCAAAGGCCTTAAACAAAACAATTTTTGAAATATTTTTCAACCAATTGTAATATATTTGAATAGTAATAATTACTTATTAAATTTCTGTAATTTATATTGTAAAAATAGACATTTTATGATAAGATAAAACAAAAAGAGATAAATTTTGATGAAAGGTGTCGAAACATATGGATGAAGAAATTAAAGCAGAAATTTTAGAGAACAAAGTTTCTGAAGAAAAACCAAAAGAAGAAAATAAGAAAATTAAAGAAGAAGTAAAAGAAACAAAGCAAGAACGTGTTGAAAATAGCACAAAAACAGAACAAAAAGAAACAACAAAGGAACAAAGAAATAGTGAGCAAACATATTCATTTAAACAAAGAAAACAACCTAAAAAAGGTAAAAACAAGAGTGCAATAGTAATTATTGTTATTCTTATACTTTTAATTATTATTGGAGTTTTCTCTACAATATTTGCACTAATCAATTCTAATAATGAATCTATTTTAAAAGGTGCATCTATTAGAAACATAAATATGGAAGGTTTAACAATAGAAGAAGCAAGAAAATTATTAGATGAAAAATTTGAAGAAGAAAAAACTAGAGAAATTCAAATAGTTGCAAATGGAGAAAATTTTACTTTGATACCTGAACAATTAGAAGTTAAATACCATGTGGACGAAGCAATTGACGAAGCTTATAATATTGGAAGAAATGGAAATATAATAGAAAACAACTTTGAAATTTTAAAAACAATGTTTGAAGAAACAAAAATAGATTTGAAAGTTACTTATAATGAGGAAAATTTAAATAACTTCTTAAAGGAAATAAATATTAAAATGCCAGAAGCTATGCAAGACAATACATGTAGTGTGGAAGAGGATGACAAAGAATTAGTAATAACAAGAGGAAAAGCAGGAAAAGTTATAGATACAGAAAGTGCTAAAGAATTAATAATTAATGCCATAAAAACAGGAAGCAATGATGTATTAACCTTAAAAATAGATAATGCAGAATGTCCTGAAATAGACATAGAAAAAATACATGAAGAAGTTAAATCTGAACCACAAGACGCAACCTATACAACAGATCCTTTTGAAATAATACCACATAAAAACGGAATTGA
>USEM01000009.1 GCA_900553695.1 uncultured Clostridium sp.
TTTGTAGTTGATGTTTTTCTACCTTTTCTTACTAATTGATTAATTGTTGGCACTTTTTATTTCACCTCCTGAAAATAAACATTAACGCTATATATTATACCACCTATATATTGGAAACGTCAACACTTTTTGTTAAAATTTTCAAAAAAACAAGAGTTAATAAAATAGCTCCTGTTTCTTTTTTTATTATAATATTAACATTGCATCCCCAAAGCTAAAAAATCTATATTTTTCCTCAACTGCTTTGTTATATGCTTCCATTATGAATTCTTTTGTTGCTAAGCTTGAAACAAGCATTATTAATGTAGATTCTGGTAAATGGAAATTAGTTATTAGGCAATCTATACATTTGAATTTGTAACCCGGATATATAAATATGCTTGTGTCTCCTTCTGTTGGCTCGACTTCTCCATTATCCTTTGCTATAGATTCAAGCACTCTACAAGATGTTGTACCAACTGCTATTATTCTGTGTCCTTCTCTTTTTGCTTTATTTATTTTATCTACATCTTTTTGTTTTATGTAATAATGTTCAGAATGCATATGATGTTCTTCAATATTTTCTACTTTTACTGGTCTAAATGTTCCTATTCCTACATGTAATGTTACATTGGCTATTTCTATGCCTTTTTCTTTTATCTTTTCTAAAAGTTCTTCTGTAAAGTGTAACCCTGCTGTTGGTGCTGCTGCTGATCCATCATATTTTGCATATACTGTTTGATATCTATCTTTATCTTTTAGTCTTTCTGTTATGTATGGTGGTAAAGGCATTAAACCTATTTTGTCTAGTATCTCATTAAAAATTCCATCATATTCAAAATGAACTAGTCTATCTCCATTTTCCATTACTTCAAGAATTTCTGCATGTAGCAAGCCATCTCCGAAATCGACTTTTACACCTTCTCTTAATTTTTTGCCTGGTCTTACCATTACTTCCCAATTATCATTTTCTAATTGTTTTAATAGTAAAAACTCTACTAGTTTTTCAGAAGTTTTACCTACAATTTTTCCATATAGTCTTGCTGGTATTACTTTTGTGTTGTTTCTTACTAGGCAGTCGCCTGGTTCTAAATAATCAATTACATCTTTAAATGTTTTATCCTCAATTTGTTTTGTGTCTCTATGCAATACCATAAGTCTAGATTCATCTCGTTTTTCCATTGGATGTTGTGCTATTAGTTCTTTTGGTAAGTCATAGTTAAAATCCGATACTTTCATTTTGTTTCCTTCCTTTTTTATGTTTTTAAAATTTCTGTTTTATTGCATCAAATAATGTTAGTATATCCTCAAAAAGATTTTGTGGTTCTTTATTAAATTCTATATCAACAGGATAATTAAAGTTATTGCTGTTTGCTGGTTGTGTTGAATATGCTTCATCATATAATCCTACATATGTATTTGTGTTTTTATCTAATATTTCTTTTCTCATATAGTCTTTATACCATTGGTTAAGACCCTCAATTGGTTTTACAGTGTATCCGTATTTTTCATAATCGTGCAAAGCTGGAATATTATAGCCTCTTTCTATGATATTTCTTTCCAAAGTATGCAAGAATTCATGTACATACACTTCTTCAGGTGCTTGATTTGTTATTCCATATTTATAACTATAAACATTTGCATTTTTATTTATTCTAATTAATGAATATCCAATTCCATACATATCCATGCTTCCAAGTCCTATCCAGTTATCCTTAATAGGAATTGTTAATGTCCCCGCGTCATTCTCCATTCTTGCCACGACAATTATATGATCGAAGTTTTTTTGAACTGCTGTTTTATATACCAAATCTTTTACGTCACTGTAATCGAAATAATAGCCATGTTCTTCAGAATAAGATGCTCTAGTTACTGGTTCATCAATCTCAATCATTTCATAATTAATGTTTAATTTCTTGTTTGAAAAAGTATAACAAGTATCTTTGTATCTCGCTAAATTTAATCTGATATTTTCAATGTCTTCTAAATTTGTTTTAAATGAGTATTCTTTTCCATCAATAGTTACATCTACATTTTTAATTATGAAGCAACCAATGTTCCAATCTGTATCTGTCCTTTTGGTTCCTTTTTCTACTTTTAAATCTGTAAACCAAGCTTTTCCGGTACAATTTGCATTGTTTCCACCAAGTCTAAAGCTTATTTTAACCTTATCTCTGTTTTTAGAATTAAACATGTATTCCATTTTTTGCCAGTCATTTGTGCCTTTAATTGGTTCTGAGTATTCTGTAGTATCTAATATTCCTATTACAGCTCCCCCATCCTCATGTTCATTCTCGCATACTACATTTTCAGTTTTCACCATACATGAAATTCTATATGGAGTGTTAGGTTCAACTTCAATTTCCTTATAAAACGTTGCGTCATTAAAATTATTGTTTTCAATTTTATAACTTTTCTCTTTTGAAGTTGTTATCTTAGAGTCTCTAGTAAACTTTGTGTCTGCATTTTTTATAACAGCTTTTTCGAATCCATTAAAATAGCTTGCTCTAAAGTAGTTGAATGTTATGACTAGAATTATTAATAATACTATTGTCAAAACAATTGACGCAATAGATGTTCTTCCGCTTTGTTTTTTCATTAGTTTCCTCCACAAATTTTATTTATTCTTTTTTCAATTCTATCTTTTCCAAGTATTTGCATAATTTCATAAAGATCTGGTGTGTTGTGTCTTCCTGTTAGCGCAACTCTTATTACTGTGCTTATATCTCCTACATGTCCTTTATAATTTTCAGGATTTGCTTTGTATTCTTTAACTTCTCTTGCATATCCTCTTTCTTCTGCTAAATCTTTCATTTTATCAAACCATGTTTGTTTATCATCATTTATATCAAAGTGTTTTGTTAAATAGCTTGATAAGATTTCTTTAATTTCTTCTTTGTCTGTAATGTTTTGGAATTCGTATTCTGTGTTTTTATCAAATACTTCATCATACATATACTCAATTGAATGCTTTATTTCAGCCCATTTAGAAATATCTTTTCTAGGTTTGTTTCCGCCTCTTTCAATGTTTAGTATTTTCATTGCATATTCTTTGTCTTCTGTAAGCATTTTAACAAGTTCTTCATCATATCTTTTTGCCCACTTTAATGCTTCCTCATATATTTTTTCTGCTGTGAACTTTGATATTACATTTTTTGAAACATCAAGTAATTTTACCATATCAAATACGGCACCACTAACGCTCATTTTATTTAGTTCAAGTTTGAATTCACTAATATCTGCATCTTTATTGGCTCTTCTCCATGGTTCAAAGCTAGAATTTGCAATATTTAGTAGATACTCTACAACAGCTTCTTCTGGAATGCCCTCCTCATGGTAATAGCTTACTGCTGCTTCTGGATCTTTTCTTTTACTAATTTTTCTCTTACTTCCATTTTCGTCTTTCATTATTGTTGCAGTATGTGCATACTTAGGTGGTTTAAAACCTAAAGCTTTAAATAGTTCTAGGTGTAGTGGTATTGATGATACCCATTCGTCTCCACGTATTACATGTGTTGTCCTCATAAGATGGTCATCTACAGCATGTGCAAAATGGTATGTTGGTAAACCATCTGCTTTTATTATTACTATGTCTTGGTCGTTTTCTGGGAATTCTATGTTTCCTTTTATAACATCTTTATGTTTAATTTTTCTATCTTCTCTTCCTTGAGATTTGAATCTTATAATGTATTTTTCTCCGTTTTTGATTTTTTTTGCTGCTTCATCTATTGGAAGTGTTCTATATTTTGCCCAAACTCCATAGTATCCTGTTCTAATTTTTGCATTTTCTTGCTTTGCTCTTATTTCTTCTAATTCCTCTGGTGTGCAAAAGCATGGATATGCTAGTCCTCTTTTTATTAAAGATTTTGCATAAGCTTGGTAAATATCCTTTCTCTCGCTTTGTTTATATGGTCCATAATTTCCTTTTTCTTCGTTTTCTCCAACCATTCCTTCATCAGGGTTTATTCCAAAGTCTTTTAAACTATTTACAATTTGTGCTGTACCATTTTCAATTTCTCTCTTTTGGTCTGTATCTTCAATTCTTAATATGAAAACACCATTTGATTGCTGAGCTAATTTTCTATCTATTATTGCTCCAAATAGTCCACCAATATGCACAAATCCTGTTGGGCTTGGCGCAAAACGTGTTACCATTGCTCCTTCTGGTAAATTTCTTTCTGGGTATTTCTCCTCATAATATTCTATTTCCTTTGCATTTGGAAATATTAAATCTGCTAACTCATTATAGTCCATATTCATTTATCATTCCTTTCATATTTTCTTCATTTTCTTCCATTTGTCTTAGTATTTCGGCTTGTGCCTTTGCCCTTACTAAGTTATGGTCTTGAATATCTTTATCCACTGAAAAGTATATATCACCATTTAAGTAATCTGCTAAAAACCTTATTGCATTTTCGTATGTCATCATCCATGCTCCTAATGGTAATAAATCTTTTTCCTCTTTTGTTATAGATTGCCCTGCCGTTTCTAAGAAGCCTTCTGTATATGCTTTAAAGCGTTCCATATCTACATGTATTTTAGATAAATCTTGTTCATCTTCCGCTGCAACTGTAACCCCTGTTCTTATACCTTCTCCAAAATCATAAACTACAGAACCTGGCATTATTGTATCTAAATCAATTAAGGCTACATATGTGTCTTTATCTTTATCCATCAAGATGTTGCTAAGTTTTGTATCATTATGTGTTACTCTTAATGGTATTGTATGATTTTCAAGTTTATCTGTTATTTCGTTTGTTTTATCAATTCTTTTTTTATCAGTCAAAAAATTTATGCATTTGCTAGCTTTTTCAAATCTATCTTTTCTTTGTTCTCTGTTTATGTTACTCTCTAATGCATCCCTTAATTGGCTTACTCTGTTTGGAGTGTAATGAAACTTAGGGATTATTTCATAAAGGCTTTCAGCATTAAATCCGTCTAGCTCATTTTGAAAATCTCCTATAGCTTTTCCTGCTTCTTTTAAAATTTTTAAGCTTTCTGTTGAAATAAATGTTTTGGTGTTCTCTATGTACTCTTGCATTCTCCAATTATTGTTATATATATAGTTTCCTGATTTTGTTTTTATAAATTTTAATGTTTTGCAATTTCCTTTTTTTCTAATAAAATCTGTTACGTTTTCAATGTTATTCATTAATTCTGTAATGTTTGGGAATACATTTGTATTAACATATTGTAAAATATATTTTTCTCCTGTATCACATTTTACCAAATATGTTTTATTAATGTGACCACTATCTATAATAGAAATTTCTGTTGGTTTACTATTAATCTCGAAATTCTTTGCAATTTCAAATAATTCACTATTTTCCATAAATCTTATCCTTTCTGGTATTTTAAGCAAAAAACACTAAAAGACCTCCTACAATGCTTAATATAAACCCTACAACTTTAAGGCCTAGTGTTGCACTATTCTGGTCACTAAAACTAAAAAAACGTTTTGCAAAATCTCGTGCATCATATATTAATATAATACCTAGCATAATAACTACTATTCCAATTATTGCGATTGTTTTCATATATATAGCTCCTTTATAAATTCACTTTAGAATTATATCATATATTTGAATGTTTTTGTAGATTTTATGTGAATTTTTGTAAAAATTATTACACAGCATAAAAAAGAGTACCATGCAAGGTACTCCTCATAAGTTTTATTAGTAGCTAAGTGTGTAACCATTTGTTGCATGATAAGATAACTTTATATTAGATTTTAGGTAAACAACCGGACGGACACCGCTAAAGAGAGTGCTAGAGCCACCACTACCGTCATATAAATACTCGTTGCTAGACTCACCTAAATTACTTACATAGTAATAAACAAAACCAGCGGCATTGTAAATATAAGTCGAAGCTAACCAATAGTTTTTATCTGCATTACTTACTGAATTTGGTAAAGTTTGGCTTCCCCCATAGGTATCATTTTCTACATTTATTTTATATCCTAGGTCTTCCATCTTAAAGCTTCGTCCTCCACTATCATTAAATTTTGTCGTATCTGCATATTTACCTTTTCCATATACTGTGCTTATCTTATTTAATTCATCTATGAAATTATCATACCCTGTTTGTCCCTGTAGTCTTAAATAGTTAAAGCCGTCATATATATATCCTCCACTTGTTGGCTGCACTATATTTTTTGTTGTTATTTTTATTTGTCCATTTTCTTCGCCTAACACTATCCATTTTATTCCACTATTATTTACCACTGAATATGTTGCATCTGCATCACTACTATCTGTACTGCCTCTTGTAGCTTTCGTTGACGTATAGCTTGAAGTTACTGTACCTCCGCTTTCGCTTACATATTCATGGTAATTTATATTTGCTCCTATTACCATCTCTACTCCACATACTATACATTTTTCATCTACATAATTGTGTCCAGTAGTTGGTATCTCAGTCTCCATTGTTTTACCACAGTTTTCGCATTCTCTTACTTTTTTTCCTGGAGTTATACAAGTTGGTTCAAGAATTGTTCTTTCCTCTCCCCATATATGAGAACAGATATCAACTTCCATCTGTTCCCAATCATTCTGCCCTTTTTCTATTGTATTGCCTTCGCTTGAAATTTTTTCATCTGTCATTTTTGCTGTTTTTCGTGCTTTTCCAAAAAAATCTCCTCTAAGTACAATTCCTAAACTTGTTCCAAGTAGGATTAATAACAAAATAACTGTTATTATTAGTGCAATTAAAGTTATTCCCTTTTGTTTTTGCATAATTCTTCTCCTTTGTATTCTAAAATATATATTTATTTAAAATAATTTTATAATAAAAAACAACAAAAAACAACACTTTTTTTAATTTGTAACAAAAATGTAATATTTAAATTGAATTTTACAAAAAATTTTGGTTAGTATATAGATATGATTATTTTTAGGAGGTTGAAATTTTGAAAATTATTTTTGTATTAGTTATGCTTACGTTCTTTCTTACTGGCTGTAGTAATCAAAGTACTAAAGAACCTGATAATGTAGGAAATTATAGCATTCAAAATTTATCACTTTCTAAAGAAAACTCTAAGCCACAAAATGCTGAGCTAATTGAAACAGACCTTGCTACGTTTAGTACAAAAATTTCTCAACCAGACCCAAACAGGCAAACCAATATTACTCTTACATGCCAAGCCTTAAATGGTACCATTGTAAAAATGGGAGAAACTTTTTCTTTTTGTAATACTTTAGGGCCTGCAAAGCCTGAGGATGGCTACTTAAAAGCCGATACTTTCGATAGCGATGGAAATACTATAAAAGCATATGGTGGCGGAAAATGCCAGGTAAGTACTACATTGTATAATGCTGTTTTAGCATGCTCTGGTTTAACTGTTGTTGAAAGACATGAACATAGTGGAGAAGTTTATTATGTGCCTGAAGGTAAAGATGCCTGTGTTGCTTATGGTTCATGTGATTTTAAATTTAGAAATGATAATAATTTCGATATAAAAATGTATTCCACAAATACACCAGATAATATAGATGTGAAGATTGTTAAAATATCTTCATAAAACCTTTAACTTCTTCATACACTTATTGTATGGAGGAGTTTATGAAAAAATTTACATATTTTTTGATTTTTATTTTATTTTTTTCTTTTATATCACCAGTATTCGCATCTGATAGCATATATGTGTGGTCTGACAGCTCTATGCCAGAAGCTATCTCTACATCAGTTAGTGTTGGAGAAAAAGAAGGCAACTTTTTAAATCTAACTTGTGGAAGTGCTGTACTTATGGAGCAATCTACTGGCACTATTCTTTATGAACACAATAGCCATGAACAGCTAAGACCTGCAAGTGTTACAAAAGTTATGACAATTCTACTTATTATGGAAGCACTAGATAGTGGCACAATATCACTTGAAGATAAAGTTTCATGTTCAGAAGAAGCCTCAAAAATGGGTGGCTCACAAATTTGGCTAGATACCACAGAAACTTTAACTGTAAATGAAATGCTAAAGGCAATATGTGTAGTTTCAGCGAATGATGCTTCAGTTGCAATGGCAGAACATATTGCAGGTTCACAAGAGCTATTTGTTGAAAGAATGAACAAACGTGCCAAAGAGCTTGGAATGAATGATACATGTTTTAAAAATTGCCATGGCTTAGATGAAGATGGGCATGTAACCTCTAGTTTTGATATAGCACTAATGTCTAGAGAACTTATGGTAAATCACCCAGCTATTACAAACTATACAACAATTTGGATGGATAGCTTACGAGATCGGAAAATCTGAACTTGTAAACACCAACAAATTATTAAGAAACTATGAAGGCTGTACAGGGCTAAAAACAGGTTCAACCTCCACTGCTCTATTTAATCTATCTGCAACTGCAACAAGAAATAACCTCTCTTTAATTGCCGTTGTAATGCGTGGAGAAACAAGCGCTATTCGTTTTGCAGAAGCTAAAAAACTTTTAGATTATGGTTTTAGCAATTTTGAATATTTGCAATATGGTCATAAAGGCGACACTGCCAAAAACATTTTGGTAAATAAAGGAACACTAAAAAATGTTGAAGTAATCTTTGAAAACGACTGCCGGAAGTCTTATTCCAAAAGGTCAATCTGCAAACATTGTAACTACTATATCACTACCAGAAACAGTAAATGCACCTATAAATAAAGGCGACAAACTTCGGAGAAGTAATCTTTACATTAAATGACCAAACACTAGGCACAGTTAACTTAGTTGCAAATAGCACAGTTAAAAAGTTAAATATTGGTAACATGATTGGATTGATAAATGAAAAGTGGTTTTGCCTGCTAAGATAAAAATAATGGCTTAATTTAAAGCCATTATTTTTATTCTAACTTAAGATAATTACTTTTTGCATATACAATTCTAAAAATAACTACCTCTTTAGTTGTTTCATATATTCTATATAAAGCAATGTAATTGTCTATTATTAATTTGTAATAAATTTCATTATGTGGTTTAACACGTACTTTCATACATCTATATGGATTTCGAGTTAATTCTAAACATTTTTCTTCAATTTTATTCAAAATTTTATGTGCAATTCTACTCTCTTGCAAATAATATGAAATATAAAAATATATTTCATATAACTCTACTTTTGCTACATCTGTAATGTTAACCTTATAAAAATCAGTATTTAAACTCTCTTCGTAACTCTTTGAAGACTTCCTCTGCACTATAAATTCTTCCTTCTTTATAATCTTCTTCACTTTTTTTTAGTTTCTTCAAAAAGTCTTCTTTTTTAGATTGTTGTAATTCAATTATTGGTATGCTTGAATATGTTTTATCATTTTGGCAAGTCTTAAATTGTTTTTTTAATGCCGTATAGTTTGATTTTAATTGCATATATATCACAACCTTTCATCTATTAATATTATACCACAGGTTCTGTTAATTTTACTATAATTTTGGGAATTTTATTTTTGAATAAACTAAAAATATTTGACCTATAAGAAAAAGGTCTAGATTAACTATTGCTAAATATATCACAGATTTTAGCGTTTTGCAACAAAAATCGTTCGACCTTTTTCGACATTGAATTAATTATTAATTTTTAAAATTGAATGTTAAACTTTATCTAAACCGTAATTTTCTCTTTTTTCACTTCTTCTGGAATTTCTTTATCTTCATCTTCTTTTTCATCTGGCAAAAATAGGTTTAGTAATATGCCAACTATTGCTGCTAAGCACATTCCTGATAGTGATAATGTTAAGTTTCCTGTTGTAAAGGAGATAGCTGCTCCTCCAAGTCCTAGAACTAGCATTGCTGATGCCACTACAACATTTTTTGTTTTTCCAAAATCTGTTTGGTTTTCAATTAATACTTTTAAACCATTTACTGATATAAACCCATATAAAAGCACAGTTACTCCACCTAAAACTGCCCATGGAATGCTTGATATTAGTGCCGTAAATTTTCCTAAAAAGCCTAGAACTATTGCTATAATTGCAGCTAGTCCAATTACCCATACTGAAGCAACTTTCGTCATTCCAACAACTGCAGTATTTTCACCATATGTTGTATTTGCAGGTCCTCCAATTGCTCCTGCAACAAATGTTGCTAACCCGTCTCCCATTAGAGTTCTGTCTAGTCCTGGATCTTCTATTAAGTCTTTTCCAATTATTGTGCTTAATGCTTTGTGATCTCCAATATGTTCAGCCATTGTAACTAATGCAATTGGTGCCATTGAAATTGCTACCATAAAATCTGGCATGTAGCTTACAAATGGTATTGAAAAATTTGGCACTGTAAAAAATGCTGCTTCTTTAACTGCTGTAAAATCTACCATTCCAAGGATAATAGCAAAAATATACCCAGATACAATTCCTACTAAAAATGGAATTACCTTTAAAAAGCCTTTACCCCTTACAGCAACTATAGCTGTTACAAGGAATGTAAATGCTGCAACTGCAACTGTTTTCCATTCAATTGTCTCTCCACCAAGTCCAATATTAGATACTGCACTTGAAGCTAAGCTTAATCCTATAATCATAATCATTGGGCCAATTACAACTGGTGGAAGTAGTTTATTTATCCATTTTTTTCCTGTAAAGTGTATAATTGTTGCAACTATCATATAGATTAGTCCGACTACCATAACGCCTGTCATAGTTCCACCTAAACCTCCTGCAGCATAGGCTACTATCATTGGTGATATAAAAGCAAATGAACTTCCTAGATATACAGGTGATTTACCTTTTGTACAAAGTATATATAATAATGTTCCAAATCCTGATGCAAGTAGTGCAATTCCTGTTGATAAAACTTCTGTTCCTGCTGCACTGTTTACAAGTAATGGTACAAGCACTGTTGCGCCAAACATAGCAAATACGTGTTGAAAAGCTAAAATTATCCATTTAGTAACTTTTGGTTTTTCGTTTACATCTAATAGCATTCTTTTTTGTTTCATTTAAAAATCCCCCTCTTAAAATATAAATTACTGTTTTTGGAAAACTCGCGATTTTTTTCCAAAAAAAAACACTAATTGAAATTAGTGTTAAAATTGAAATATAAATGAAAATGAAACAACTATAAAAGCAATAAAACCTGCATTTTCTAATGTTTTTATTAAATTGTTTTTATAGAAATTTTTCTTCATTTTTTTCACCTGAACAATTCTACTATATTTGTTTAAAAAAAGCAATATATTTTTCAAAAATTTTCAAAAAAAATTTTATTATTCAAATTCATTGTTAAAACGTCCGCCAAATCTCGCCTTGAGTTATATATGTTTTGTTCTCAAGAAAAAATCGAAATGGCTACGAGGGTCACGAGTGAAGCCGTTGGCTCTTCGACTGTTTTCTTTCGAAAAAAATATATAACTCCTGCGTTTGGCTACTTACCTTATTAATTCAATATGAAATTTTACCTAATTTATTTGTTGCTTTTATTTTTTCTTTTTCTAGTGGTCTTCTTTGCACTTGTTTTTCTTCTTGTTGGTTTAGCTTTGTTGTTTTCTTTTTCTTCTGTTCCAGGCTTATTCCAAGAGATGTAGTCACATGTTGCTGGGTTGTTTTCGCAGATGTAGTAGTTTCTTCTTTTCTTTGTTTTTCTTATTTGAACTTTTCCTCCACATTTAGGGCATAGTTCATCTATTGTTTCTACTAAAGGCTTTGCATTTTGACATTCTGGATATCCTGGGCATGCTAGGAATTTTCCGTATTTACCATATTTTATAACCATCATTCTTCCACATTTTTCACAAGGTATATCTGAAACTTCATATTCAAGTTTTACATGCTCTAGCTCTTTTTCTACCTTTTCAACAGTGTTTTTAAATGGTCCATAAAATTCTTGTATAACCTTTTTCCATTCTTCTTTTCCCTCTGCAATTTTATCAAATTCTTCTTCCATTTCGGCTGTAAATTTAACATTTAAAACATCTGGGAAGTTTTCTACTAATAGCTTATTTACTATTTTTCCAAGTTCTGTTGGGTGTAACTGTTTTTGTCTTTTTTCAATATACCTTCTTGCTAGTATTGTTGTAATTGTTGGTGAATAAGTACTTGGTCTTCCTATTCCTTTTTCTTCTAGTGTCTTTACTAAGCTTGCTTCAGTATATCTTGGTGGTGGTTCTGTAAAACTCTGCTTTGTTTCTATTTTTTCTTTCTTTAATTCTTGATTTTCAGTAAGGTCTGGAATTGTTTCAAATTCCTCTTTTTCTTCAATATCAGCTGTTTCAACATATAGTGTCATGAAGCCATTGAATTTTAAGTTTTGTCCATTTGCTCTAAAGTTATAGTTGTTGGCTAATATTTTTACTGAAACTGTATCATAAATTGCTGCAGACATTTGGCTTGCTATAAATCTGTTATAAATTAGTCTGTATAATTTATATTGGTCATTACTTAAACTATCTTTAACCTTTTCAGGAGATAATTCGATATATGTTGGTCTTATAGCTTCGTGTGCATCTTGTGCATCTCCTTTTGTTTTATAGTATCTATTTTCATAATACTCTGGTCCATATTCTTTTTCAATATAGTCCTTTGCCCATTTTCTTGCTTCTTCAGAAATTCTTGTTGAGTCTGTTCTCATGTAAGTAATTAAACCTACTGTGCCCTTTTCTGGTATTTTTACACCTTCATATAGACCTTGTGCTATTGTCATTGTCTTTTTAATTGAAAAGCTTAATTTTCTTGAAGCTTCTTGTTGCATTGTACTAGTTGTAAATGGTGGTGCTGGAGTACGTTTCTTTTCTCCTCTTTTTACCTCTTCTACTATATATTTTGCTTTTTCAACATCATTTACAATTTTTCCTACTTCATTTTCTGAATGTATATCTATTTTCTTATTATCTTTTCCATAGAATTTTGCTTGGAAACTCTTTTTGCTTTTTGGATCTTTAAGTTTTGCATATATGTTCCAATATTCTTCTGGTTTAAAGTTTTCTATTTCTTCTTCTCTTTCTACTATAAGTCTTACAGCAACTGATTGAACTCTACCTGCTGATAAGCCTTTTTGTACTTTTTTCCATAATACTGGACTGATTTTATAACCAACTATTCTATCTAATACTCTACGTGCTTGTTGTGCATCTGTTAAGTCCATATCTATTTTTCTTGGCTCTTTAATTGCATTTTTAACGGCATCTTTTGTAATTTCGTTAAATGTTACTCTGCAAACTGTATTTGGGTCTATATTTAAAATATGAGCCAAATGCCAAGCTATTGCTTCTCCTTCACGGTCAGGGTCAGTTGCAAGGTATACTTTTTTTGCATCTTTTGCATCTTTCTTTAATGCTTTTATTAAATCTCCCTTACCTCTAATATTTATATATTGTGGTTCTAATGTTTTTTCATCAATTCCTAATTTTGATTTTGGTAGGTCTCTAATATGTCCCATTGATGCTACAACTTTAGTGTTACCACCTAAAAATTTTTTAATTGTATTCGCCTTTGCAGGTGATTCGACTATTACTAATTTATCAGTCATAAATATTTTCCTTTCCTATTCAAAGCTTTTATCCTATGAAACTTATAATCTCTTTTGCAAGAGTTTCTTCTTTTCCTGTATATCCATGGTCTGCACCATCTATATAGCCTATATCTAGCTTTTCGTTTTGTATTTTAGATTTTAGAATTTCTATCAAATTACTCAAATTTTGTAAAACTAAATCCTGCACATTTCCCCATCTTAAAAATAGTGGAATTTGTATGTTATTTAGTTCTTTAAAGTTATAATCTTTATCCCAAAATCTTGCAAAATCAATATCTTTGTTGTATTTGAAATATCTTAAATATGATCGTACACAAATTGGGTGATCAAAACTTTCTATTGGCATTAAATCATTTAATTTTCCTTCTTTTTCTTTATTTTCAGCATATTCCATCATTTCAGCATATTTATCTCCTAAGTCATACTTCTGGCAATCTGGAATGTCAACTAAGGATAATAGCATAATGCCTTTTATATTTTTTACATTATTTTCGTTTTTTAATTTGTTATAAGTATAAACAATTTTTGTGCAGCCCAAACTATGTCCTTGTAAGTATATGTCTGTATAACCTAGTTCAAGCATTTTGTTTATTGCTCCTTTTATGTCATAATATCCATCAAGCACATCTTCATACACAGAACCACCATTTAGTATTTTTTCTCCTGTTGTCTTTCTTGTGTATGTCATAAGTTCTGCCCCTCTGTTGTTAAATGCAAAATATGCTACTCCTGCATTTGATATTTCTTTTGATAAAATATCCTCTCTTCTTTTTAAGCAGTTGCTTTGCATACCATGTACTGATATTACAACTCTTTTTGTTGGGTTTGTAGGTCTTTCTAGCAAGCCTACTAGTTCAATTTCATCTTCTGTATTAAAATATACTCTTTCTAGCATATTTCCTCCTTATTTTTGGCGACGTAATATCCAGTTTGTTTTTGCTTCTACTGGAATATGTAATTTAACTTTTTGGCCTTCTTTTCCTGGGTTTACAAATTCAATTGGTTCATCAGTTTCAGCATCCCAAAGGTTATCTATTGTAAATTTGAAGGCTTCTATTTGGTCTGGAATTATTAGTTCTAATTTATCGCCTATTTGTAATCTATTCTTTATTTCTATTATACTCTTTTCTTTATTAAATTCCTGCACTTTTCCACCAAATTCAAAATTTGGGTTATATTGTTTTCCTTCATATTCTTGGAAATCTCGGTTGTTTTTATCATTAAAATAAAATGTTGTTAAACCTCTTGTTTTTGTTTTTTCGAGTTCATTTAAGTATTTTGTATAATCGTAATTTTCTGGGTCTTTTATATAATCGTCTATTGCTGTTCTATATGTATTTATAATTGTTGCTAAGTAATATTCTGTTTTAAGTCTTCCTTCTATTTTTAAGCTATCTACACCCATTTCAATTATTTCTGGTAATTCTTTTATTAAGCACATATCTTTAGAAGATAATATATATGTACCATGTTGGTCTTGTTCAACAGGCATCATAAGTCCTGGGTTATTTTTTTCTTCTAAATATAAGTTATATGCCCATCTACAGCTTTGTGCACAATCTCCAAGGTTTGCACTTCTACCTGCTAGGAAGTCACTTAAATGGCATCTTCCAGAATATCCATAGCAAATAGCCCCATGTATAAACATTTCTATTTCTAGGTCTTTTGGTTTATTTTCCATAATAGTTCTAATTTCTTCTTTATTTAATTCACGTGCAAGTATTATTCTTTTTGCACCATTATTATACCAGAACTTGCTTGTATGGTAGCTTACGGTGTTTGCTTGTGTACTAATATGTATTGGTAAGTTTGGTGCTATTTCACGAACACAATCTACCACTCCACCATCCGAAACAATTACGCCATCTGCTTTTATTCTATCTAGCATTTTTATTTGTGCTTTAACATCATCATACATTTCGTCTCTTGCATAAATATTTAAAGGTACATAAACCTTTTTTTGAATAGAATGTGCATATTCAATTATTCTTTCTAGTTCATTATCATCTATTTCTACTCTTGTTCTTAATGATAGTTTTGATGTTCCACAATATATTGCGTCTGCTCCATATTCAAAAGCAACTTTTGCTTTTTCGAAAGATCCTGCTGGTGCTAGTAATTCTGGTATTTTCATTATTTTTCTTCTCCCTTACTTTTTGATTCTGGTTTTACAAAATTATATGGTTTTTTTTCTAAATATTTTTGATGAATGCGATCAAGATTTAGTGTTGGGTACATGTGCTTTAAAGTTTCTATTAACGTTAATTGCCTTAAACCTTTATCTTTAATTCCATTTCTGATACCACATATCCACATTTCTGGCACATTGTGTATATCATATGTTCCAATTTCTAGCTCTCTTTGTATTTCTTCTACATTTTCATTTTTGTATTTTGTATGTGCAGCTTTTCCTGTTGTTGCATTCTTTGAAACTTCAAATGTTTTATATTGAATTTCTATATCTGGTATGTAATCAAATTTTTTCTTACTTGCTGTGTCTTCATCATGTTTTAATCTAGATACTGTGTGTGTTGCAATATAGCCATTAGGTTTATTATATTTTGCAATTGTAAGTGGTGTTAAAAATCTTTCTAGATATTCCCTTATTGCTTTAAGCTCTGCTTCATCTGCTGCAAGTATTTCTGTTCCAAATACATCATCAAGTTCCTTCTTCTTACCTGTTTTTGAATATTGAACGTTTATTATGTCATTGTTTAAAGCAGATTTCGGAGATTTTATTCTTGCTGTTAGATTTATATTATTTCCTATAATTCCTCTTTTACTTAAAGTATCCAAGCACATTTTCATGTAATTCACAATAAGTAAAAAAGCATTTCTTTGGTTTTGTGTATACTCTATGTATCCATTATATAAGCTCTTTGGATCTTGTCCTGAGCAAATTGATGATATATCTAGTTCTTTTCCCATATAGATTGCCCCTTTTACATTTTTTTGCTTATTGCCAGTCCGTCTCCAACTTCTAATATTTCTGTTGTTAAGTTTTCATTTTCTGTTAATTCTTTTAGAAACTCACGAAGTCCTCTTACTGCTGTTCTTTGCTTGTGTTTATTGTAATCACTCATGACATATCCTTTGTATAGAACGTTATCTGCCACTATTATACCATGAGATGCAAGCATTCGTAAAGCTTCTGATAAAAAAATTGGATATTTTCCCTTTGCAGCATCTATAAAAACAACATCATATGGTCCTGTAAGTGTTGGTAATACCTCTAATGCGTCTCCTTCATAAATGTGTATTTTTTCTTCTAAATTTAAGTCTTTAATGTTTTGTTTAGCTTCTGAAATTCTTTCTTCATCTCTTTCGATTGTATCTATGTAACCATTATCGCTTAAATATTTTGAAAATCTTATTGCTGAGTATCCAACGGCTGTACCAATTTCAAGAATTCTATCTGGTTTCTTATCTTCTAAAATTTTTCCAACAACTTCTAGTGTGTCGTCCATAATGATTGGAATGTGGTCTTCCAAAGCTTTTTCTTTTATTTGTTCAATTGTTTTCATATATTTTCTCCTAAAATAATATTAAAGAACCTTCTTTAACTTACTTTGTGTAAGGGCTTGAAGGTTCTCTTTTGATTATGCTTTTTTTGCTCTTGCTGCTAATCTTTCTCTTGTTTTTGTATCTAGTATTTTCTTTCTTAATCTAATATTTTTTGGTGTTATTTCTACTAATTCATCTTCTTCTATAAATTCTATTGCTTTTTCAAGTGACATTTGAATTGGTGGAACTAAACGTAATGCATCATCTGAACCTGAAGCTCTTGTGTTTGTTAAGTGTTTTTCTTTACAAACATTTATTGATATGTCTTCATTTCTTGCATTTAGTCCAACTATCATTCCTTCATACACTTCTACACCTGCACCAATAAATAAGTCTCCTCTTTCTTGTGCATTGTATAGACCATATGTTACTGATATACCTGGTTCGAATGCAACAAGTACACCTCTTGTACGTGATTGTACATCACCTTTATATGGTTCATAAGAATCAAATACACTGTTCATTGTTCCTGAACCCTTTGTATCTGTTAAGAATTCTGTTCTGTATCCTATTAAACCTCTTGCTGGAATTTTGAATTCTATTTTTGTATGTCCAATTTCTGCAGGTTCCATGTTTACCATTTCCGCTTTTCTTCTTCCAAGTTTTTCTATAACTGTTCCTATAGATTCATCTGGAACGTTTACAACAAGCAATTCCATTGGTTCACATTTTACACCATTAATTTCTTTCATAATTACTTTTGGTCTTGATACTAATAATTCAAAGCCTTCTCTTCTCATTGTTTCTATTAATACAGATAGATGTAATTCTCCACGTCCACATACTTCAAAACTATCTGCAGAATCTGTTTCACGTACTCTTAAGCTTACGTTTCTTTCAAGTTCTTTAAATAATCTATCTCTAATGTGTCTTGATGTAACAAATTCTCCTTCTCTACCTGCTAAAGGTCCATTATTTACTGAGAATGTCATAGATACTGTTGGTTCATCAATATCAACAAAAGGAATTTTTTCTACATTTGTTGGGTCACAAATTGTATCTCCTATATTTATATCTGCAATTCCTGATATTTCAACTATATCACCAGCTTCAGCTTCTTCAACTTCTACCTTTTTTAGTCCTTTATATGTGAATAGTTTTGCAATTTTCCCTTGTATTGTTTTATCGTTTTTGCATACAGTAACATTCATACCAGTTTTGATTATTCCTCTTTCAATTCTTCCAACTGCCAATCTTCCTAAATAATCGTCATATTCTATGTTTGATACTAGCATTTGTGCTGTTCCTTCTATACTGCATTTTGGTGGTTCTATTGTGTTTATTATTGTTTCAAATATGCACCTTACATTGTCTGATTCTTCGTCTAGGTTCATTTTCGCAATACCATTTTTGGCTGATGCATATATTACAGGGAAATCAAGTTGATCATCGTTTGCATTTAATTCTATAAAAAGTTCAAGCACTTCATCAACAACTTTTGCTGGGTTTGCACCTGGTCTATCTATTTTGTTTATAACAACTATTGGTTTTAAATTTAATGCTAAAGATTTTTTCAAAACTTCTCTTGTTTGAGGCATTGCACCTTCAAATGCATCAACTAAAAGTAGAACACCATCTACCATTTTTAAAACTCTTTCAACTTCTCCTCCAAAATCGGCATGTCCTGGAGTATCTACAATATTTATTTTTATATCATTATACATTACTGATGTATTTTTAGCTAGAATTGTTATTCCTCTTTCTTTTTCTATGTCGTTAGAATCCATAACTCTTTCAGCAACTTGTTCGTTTGTTCTAAATGTTCCACTTTGTCTTAGTAAAGCATCTACTAAAGTTGTTTTTCCATGGTCAACGTGTGCAATTATAGCTACATTTCTTATTTTTTCGTTATTCATAACTTATTCCTTCCTTTAAATTGTTTCATGGGCGGACACAAAGCCCGCTCATAAAACAGCAGGCATGATGTGTTTTTTGAAAATGGTAAGGCAGGTGTTTTTAACCTGCCTTATTTTTGGATTTATTTAATTTGTTTTGCAACTTCTTCAGCGAAGTTTTCTTCTCTTTTTTGTAATCCTTCTCCTTTTTCAAATCTTACAAATCTTTTTATTTCGGCATTGTTTTGGTTTAATAAATCTTTAACTTTAATGTCTGGATTTTTAACAAATGCTTGGTCTACTAAACAAATTTCTCCATAGAATTTTCCAATTCTACCTTTTACCATTTTTTCAGCTATTTCAGCAGGTTTTCCTTCATTCATAGCTTGTGCTTTTAGAATTTCCATTTCATGTTCTACAACATCTGCTGGAACTTCAGCTTCGTTTAAGTATTCTGGTCTAGCTGCTGCTATTTGCATACATACATCTCTTGCAACTTCTGATGTTCCTTTTGCAAATTCTACCATAACACCAATTTTTCCATCACCATGTGTGTATGTTTCAATTAGTCCATCTGTTTCGAATCTTGCAAATCTTCTAACTGTCATGTTTTCTCCTATTGTAGCAATTTTATCTGTTAGAATATCTTTAATTGTTTTAGTTTCATCAACTAGCGCTTTTTGTTCTAATAATTCTTCAACTGTTGCTGGATTTTTTACAGCTATATGTTTTGCTGTATCCGCAACAAATTTTCTAAATTCATCATTTTTTGCAACGAAGTCTGTTTCTGCATTAACTTCTAGTACAACACCTAGTTTTTTGTCTTCTGCTAGGTAGCAATATACTAATCCTTCTGCAGCAATTCTATCTGATTTTTTAGCTGCTTTTGTAATTCCTCTTTCACGTAATAGCTCTGCAGCTTTTTCCATATCTCCATCAGTTTCTGTTAAAACTTTTTTGCAGTCCATCATTCCTGCACCTGTCTTTTCTCTTAATTCTTTAACTAAACTTGCTGTAATCATTTAAAGTTCCCCCTTTTTATATAATTATTCGTTAGTTTCAGCAACTACTTCTTCCATGCTTTTTGGTTCTTCAGTTGCTGGTTCTTGTTCTTGTTCTTGGCTTTCTGATGCTGGTTCTAGGATTTCTCCTTGTCTTCCTTCTATAACTGCATTTGCCATTACATCTGTAATTAATTTTACAGCACGAATTGCATCATCATTTCCTGGAATTGGGTAATCAACATCAACTGGGCTACAGTTTGTATCTACTAATCCTACTACTGGAATTCCTAATTTTTTAGCTTCTAATACTGCTATTCTTTCATTTTTTGGATCTACTACAAATATTGCTCCTGGTAGTTTTGTCATTTCTTTAATTCCACCTAGGTTCTTTTCTAGTTTTTCCATTTCATTTCTTAGAGCAGCTACTTCTTTTTTAGGTAAAACATCAAATGTTCCATCTTGTTCCATAGCTTCTAATTTTTTAAGTCTTTCAACTCTTGTTCTAATTGTTTTGAAGTTTGTAAGCATTCCACCTAACCATCTTTGATCTACATAAAACATACCGCTTTTTTCAGCAGCTTCTTTAACACATTCTTGTGCTTGTTTTTTTGTTCCAACAAATAGAATGTCTTGTCCTTCCTCTGCGATTTCTTTTACGAATGCATATGCTTCGTCAATTTTCTTTGATGTCTTTTGTAAATCGATAATATGGATACCGTTTCTAGCTTGATAAATGTATTCAGCCATCTTAGGGTCCCATCTTTTTGTTTGGTGTCCGAAATGCACACCTGCTTCAAGTAATTGTTTCATTGCAACTACTGCCATTTTTCATTCCTCCTTGTTTTTTGCCTCCACAAAGTCTTCATGCACTTAAAGACACTTATATTCCTTTGGAATTATAAGCACAACTCTAAGCTAAACTATGTGTGCGTATTTTTCAACTTGTATATTATACCAAACTGAAAGCCCAAAGTCAATACTTTGGGCTAAAATTATAATAAATTTGAGTTGTTAATTTATTTGTCTTTGATCCATTCAATAAACTCTTCATATGTTTTTATATCTGTTTCTACTGATTGTACTTTATTAGCTTCATCATCTGTTCCACCTATTGCACCAATTCCAACTGTGTTTAAATAATACAAGCTACTTAATTTTGCTTTCTTTTCTGTATTAAAATCAAATCCTAATATTGCTCCAACATCGTTTTCACAATTTTCCATTTTACCTTTGCTATAGCATTTTGATATAATATCTTCTCTTCCTTTGGCCGTTATTGCCCCAACGATACCTCCAAAATTGCCACTATCTTCATTTGTTCCTATGCGAATTATATTTCCAGAATTATAACATTCTGTTACAGTTGAAAACTGTAAACCATTATCCTCAGCACCTAATTGCCCTACAATGCCACCAATACTTCCCAAACCTTTTATTTCTGCGGTATTGCTACAATTTTTTATTGTTGTTCCTATCCAATTCGCACCAACAATTCCTCCAGCAATTCCCCAACATGTAATTTTACCATTATTAAAGCAGTTATTTATGGTTCCCTCTTTATTACTTTTTATCATAAAAGCACCACAAATGCCTCCAATGAAGTATCCTGCATTTTCATTTGAATATATTTCTCCATAATTTGTGCAGTTTGATATTTCGGTATTATCAGAACTAACACCTACAATTCCTCCTGTTTGAGCCGTTTTACGGCTTCCGTTGTTAATTACTTTACCAGAATTCGTGCAATTCTTTATTACATCTGCTTGGCTTTGGCCAATTATTCCACCTAGTGACCCTGTATCGCCCTCTTGTGTTGCAACTGTTGTGTTAATGTTATGGCAATTTTCTATTGTTCCTCCTCTTACAGCTCCAGCTATTCCACCTGTAAGATTTCCACCTTTTATATAACTATTTTTTATTGTTAGATTTTTTACTGTGTTAGAATTTCCAAATATTCCATTTGACTTTTCTTCTCGATTTATATATATTCCACATATATAGTGGTTATTTCCTTCAAATGTTCCTACTAGTTGTTGGTTTATTGATGGACCAATTGGCACCCATTGTTTTCCTGAAGTTAGGTTTCCATTATCATCAAATTTTGCCCCCATGTTTAAATCGTTCATTAAATAAATAACTGTATCTGTAGTAATTGCAATGTCTTCTTTTGTTAGATTTAAATCAGCTAAAAACTTATTGTCAGCTTCAGTTAGTGTTTCATTTACATAGTTTGCAAAAAATTTCATTTGCTTTTCATTATAAATGTACCAATCAAAAGCATTAGTTTCTGTATTCTTTTTTACTTCAGGTACCTCTGTTGTAGTTCCATCCCAATCACTTGGAATTTCATCCTTTATAAATTCATCTAAGCTTTCATATTCTTTACCATTAATTGTAATCTTTCCACCAGATGATTCATCTTCTGTTGCTGTTTTATACTTGTTTACGGTCTTTTCTGCTGTACCTATCAAATTGCTCTTAATTAAAATATTTACACTTACTGCTACTAATATTAGCATTACTATTATAGTAATTATTAATGCTATTAAAGTAATTCCTTTGTTTCTTTTCATTTTCATCTCTCCCTTGTTTTTGTTTAAGGCAATTTTACAATAAAAGATTACAAATTGCAATACAAAATTGCAACATGTAATCTAAAATTAATATAATTGTAACATTTTTGTAATATCTTTTATTCTAGCTCAAATGCTCCTGTATATAATTGATAGTATTTTCCTTTTTGAGCTATTAGTTCGTTATGGTCTCCTCTTTCTATTATTTGACCATGTTCTAGTACTATTATTGCTTTTGCATTTCTTACTGTTGATAGTCTATGTGCTATTACAAAAACCGTTCTTCCTTCCATAAGTTTATCCATGCCTTCTTGAACTATCTTTTCTGTTCTTGTGTCTATTGAACTTGTTGCCTCATCTAATATCATTACTGGTGGATCGTTTATTGTAGCTCTTGCTATTGAAAGTAATTGTCTTTGTCCTTGTGATAGATTTGCTCCATTTGATGTAAGCATTGTGTCATATCCTTGTGGTAATCTTGTTATAAAATCATGTGCATTAGCAAGTTTTGCAGCATTTACAATTTCCTCATCTGTTGCATTTTCTTTTCCATATTTGATGTTTTCCTTTATTGTTCCTGTAAATAAGTTTGTATCTTGAAGTACCATTCCTAAAGATTTTCTTAAATCTGTTTTCTTAATCTTTTTAATGTTTATTCCGTCATATCTTATTTTTCCATCATTTACGTCGTAAAATCTATTTAATAAATTTGTTATTGTAGTTTTTCCAGCACCTGTTGCACCAACAAATGCAATCTTTTGACCTGGTTTTGCATATAAGGATACATCATGAAGAACCAGTTTATTTGGCTCATATCCAAAGTTAACATGTTCTAATTCAATATGTCCTTTAAGTTCCACATAGGTTGTAGTTCCATCATGGTGTGGATGTTTCCATGCCCATATACCTGTACGTTCTTTTGTTTCTATAATTTCGCCATTTTCTTTTTTAGCATTTACAAGTGTTACATAGCCTTCATCTTGTTCAGGTTCTGTATCTATTAGTTCAAATATTCTACCTGCACCTGCAAGTGCCATAACAACTGAGTTTAATTGATTTGACATTTGCATTATTGGTTGGTTAAAGCTTTGTGTTAATTGTAAAAATGTTGCAATAGAACCTATTGTAAGTGCTCCATTTCCTTTTATTGCAATTGCTCCACCTATTATTGCAACTAAAACGTATTCTAGGTTTCCTAAGTTATTTAGCATTGGCATTAGTATATTTGCAAATTTATTTGCTGTTGTCATGTTTTTGCATAATTCATCGTTTATCTCATCAAAATGAGCTTTTGCTTCTTCTTCGTATGTGAATACTTTTATTACTTTTTGACCATTTATCATTTCTTCAATGTATCCATTAACCTTTCCTAATGTTTCTTGTTGTTTTACAAAGTATTTTCCACTTTTCCCTGCAACTCTACCTGTAATATTTAACATTAAGAATATAAATACTATTACAAATATTGTAAGTGGTATATTTGTAATAATCATTGCTATAAGTACAGCTATAACTGTTGTTGATGATGCTATGAATTGTGGTAAACTTTGAGATATCATTTGTGAAAGTGTATCTACGTCATTTGTATAATAGCTCATTATTTCACCATGTGTATGTGTATCAAAATATTTTATTGGAAATGTTTGCATCTTGTTAAACATTTCATCTCTTATTTCTTTTAATACTCCTTGAGATATTCGTGCCATTATTCTTGTATAAATTAGTGTTGAAAGCACACCTGTTAAGTACACAAGTGCCATAATTAGTATGGCTTTTAAAAGGCCTGTAAATACTGGGTTTGTTTCAAGCAATAATGGTGTAATGTAATCATCTATCAATGTACCTAAAAACATTGAGCCAGCAACCCCTGCTATTGAACTAAGTATTATACATATAAATACAATTGTTAAGTGTTTTTTATAGCTTTTTGTTATATATTTTAGAAGTCTTTTAGCTGTTTGTTTTTTGTTTTTTACTGTTTTAAGTGTCATGCCTGCTCCTGGCCTTTTTCTAGCTGTTTTCATCATTATCGCCTCCCTTTACTTGTGATTCATAAACTTCTCTATATATTTCATTGTTTTTTAATAATTCCTCATGTGTGCCAATTCCATTTACTGTTCCATTATCAAGCACTATTATTTTATCTGCATCTTGAACTGATGCAATTCTTTGTGCAATAATTATTTTTGTTGTATTTGGTATTTCTTCTTTAAATGCTTTTCTAATTAAGCTATCTGTTTTTGTATCAACAGCACTTGTTGAATCATCTAGTATTAATATTTGAGGCTTTTTTAGTAAAGCTCTTGCAATACATAAACGTTGTCTTTGACCACCAGATACGTTTGTTCCTCCTTGTTCTATATTTGTATCGTATTTATCTGGAAATTCTTCAATGAAATTATCTGCTTGTGCAAGTTTACATGCCCTAACTATCTCTTCATCTGTTGCGTCTTTGTCGCCCCATTTTAGGTTTTCTTTAATTGTGCCAGAAAACAACACGTTTTTTTGTAGAACAACTGATACATTATTTCTTAGAGTTTCTATATCATATTGTTTAACGTCTTTTCCCCCAACTTCAACTTTTCCTTCAGTTGCATCATAAAGTCTTGGAATTAAGCTTACTAATGTTGATTTCCCTGAACCAATTCCACCAATAATTCCAACTGTTTCTCCTGATTTTATTTGTATATTAATATTTTTTAAGCATTCTTTTTTCTTGTTTCCAACATAACTAAATGAAACATTTTTAAATTCTATTGAACCATTTTTAACCTCTTTTATAGGTTTCTTTGGATTTGCTAAGTCTGGCTTTTCTATTAAAATTTCATATATTCTCTCTGCTGAATTTCTTGCCATTGTGCTCATTACAAGTAGCATTGCAAGCATCATTAAGCTTGATAGTAGACGAATTCCATAAGTAATTAAACTTGTAAGTTGTCCAACTTCTAAGCCTACCATGTTTGTTGTTACTATAATTTTTGCACCAAACCATGATATTAGAATTATTGCCAAATACATTGAAAATTGCATAACTGGATTTGTTAATGACATTAGTCTTTGTGCTTTACTAAAGTCTACATATATTTCATTTGAAATGTTCCCAAATTTTTTCTTTTCACTTTCCTCAAGTAAATATGATTTTACAACTCTTATACCATTTGTGTTTTCTTCTACAACGTTGTTAAGAACATCATATTTTTTAAATACCCTTTCAAATATTGGGTGTGCTTTGCTCATAATTACATATAGAGTAATTCCAATTACTGGCATTAATGCTAAGAATATTAGTGCTAGCTTTGCATTAATTGAGAATGACATTATAAGTGAAAATATTAGCATTAATGGTGTACGTACTACTATTCTTGTTAACATTTGAAATGCCATTTGAACATATGAAACATCTGTTGTAAGTCTTGTTACAATACTTGATGTGCTGAATTTATCTATATTTGTAAAAGAAAAATCTTGAATTTTATAATACAAGTCTTTTCTTAAGTTCTTAGCAAACCCTGCTGATGCTTTTGATGCAGTTATTCCTGATAGTATTCCAAAAGCAAGTGATAAAAGTGAAGCTACAACTAGCATTACCCCTATTTTTAATATTTCGTTCATTTGGCCTGCATATATTCCTTTATCTATTAAATTAGCCATAAGAAGTGGTATTACAACTTCCATAACAACTTCAAGTGTAACTAGAAGAGGTGTTAATAAAGCTGGCTTTTTATATTCTCTTACTGATTTTCCTAATGTTTTAAGCATTTCTCTCATTTTATATCTTTCCTTTCATAATATTTTTGCATATAATATTTTAAGAGTTTTTTATTAAAAAACTCTTAAAGTCTATCTTGTATTATACGTTTAATTAAATTTTTAGTCAATATGTTTTTTGATTTTTTTAAGTTTGATTTTTTTATGTAAATGTTGTATAATTAATTTGTAACAATTTTTGTTACGCCTTTGAAATTTGTTAAATTTCGGAGGCGTTGTCCTCCGAATAATTAAAAGGAGGAAACTTTTATGAAGCGTTACCTTTTCCCGTGCCTGGTGTTTGCAGTCATCTTACTCATCTTTGCTGTCTGCATTACCTATGCAGGCTTTAGCATCAGCTGGGTAATCGATATCATTCGTTTGGTATTGATTGCAGATGTTTCTTTTGCCATTGGTTTGATCTTTGGCAGAAAAACTAAACAGGGGGAATAAAGCTTCGAAAGCTGAAGTTTGCGTTTGCAGACTTCAGCTTTTATTATAGTACTACCTTAAATTTGCTGTATTTTTCACATAAGTTAATAGTTGATTTATTCTCTATTAAATCTTTAGGTATTAAATACATATTTTTCTCCTTGTCAACTATGAAAACTTTATCAATATTGGTTTCAATAACTGTTTTATACATTTTACCTTTAGTTCCTCCACAGCTTTTTAAAGCAACTTGATATTTTCCATATTTTGTAATGCAACCTGTTGATTTAACTTGAATTTTTTCTACTTTATTATTTTTATCAATAATTATATCATAATCTTGTGTGTCATTCAACGGAATAGAAACAATATAACCATTTGTACTAAAATATGCAATTGCAATTCCTAGTGCAGAATTGCCCTTCTCTTTATTAGTATCAAAAATCATAAACTCTCCTTTGCAGAACTTTTGTTTGTTCTTTGATTTAAAAATAATGTAACTCTTTCAAGTTACATTTTGGTGGACAGGGATGGATTCGAACCATCGTACTCGTACGAGAACAGATTTCTTACTATTATAGCTTTCGCTACCATTTATTTTAAAATAAACGTTTCTAGTCTGGACTTTCTCTTCATCTTATATAAGATGCCAGGTGTAAAGTCTCTACACTCAAGATTTCTCTTTAGCTCGGGATTATCATCAGCTTACCTGTTAAGACTTCCCCGACTTAGCCTGATTATCACTATGTAATCACTTACATAGGCTGCAAATTTTATCTTAATTAGATTAAGCTTACAGTCTGCCGCCTTTAGCCACTCGGCCACCTATCCATATTCAAATAAAAATGGTGCTCCCTCAAGGATTCGAACCTTGGACCCACCGGTTATGAGCCGGTTGCTCTGACCAACTGAGCTAAGGGAGCATTTCTCAAACGCGAGATTAATTATAAGATATTTTTTGACACTTGTCAATACTTTTTTGCAAAAAAGTTAAAACTTTTTTTTGCATGGCAGGGGTAGAAGGATTCGAACCCTCACAAGCGGTTTTGGAGACCGATGTGCTACCATTGACACTATACCCCTATGAATAATACCTCTTTATATTAACACAAATTGTGTAAATATGCAAGAGGTATTTTTAATTTTATTAATTATTTTTCAGCTCTATAACTCTATAAGTAGTATTGCTCTTGTGCCGTCCATATTGGATTCCGTATATAGGTCCTGTTCCATCGTCACGATAGCTTGGAGACCTTTTTTCATCTTTGTAATTTCCTCCTCTATAAACCCTATTACTTGTTCCATATGCTTCTGTAGTCCATTCAAAAACATTGCCTTCCATGTCATAAATATTTCTTGAAACATCTCTATATGGTTCTGATTGGTATCCTGAATAGTTTACTTCATAGTCGACTCCTCCAGTCTTTCCTGGAACCTTTGTAAATTTAGAACTTGTATGTCCTACATATTCTGATCGCGTAACATCATATGCCTCACTATTTATAAATTCCATAACTTTATCATATGTTATTCCCATAATCATGCTACTTTGTGTACCTACGATATCATTATCAAATGCGTATGTTTTTTGTTTTGCATACATTAAATACCAGTTTGCTTGGCTTATTCCACTATCAGTGCCTGCTATAATTCTTACTGGAGAATTGTCTTGGTTTGTTATATTACTGGTTTCATATCTTCCAACCCAGAACCCCTCTGCTTTATAGATATTCACCGCAGCATTGTTATAATCTTTTTGCAATGTATTTCTAAAATTCGTTGGGTTCTCATATCCATCACCACATAGGTTGCTTATTGTTAATAAATATCTATATTTTGTTGTTGTTCCTTCTTGAAAAGTTTCAGCATCCATGCTTGTTCCTGTACCAGAATTGTTTCCTGTTACAATATCAGGTTCACGAATTCCTATTCCTGTTGTGTAAACTTCTGTGTAACCTGTTTTATATGTTTCCCCATAATTTGGTGCAAATAATCTTCCAGCCATCTTAGTTGAATTATGAATTGTACATTTAGCAACATTATTTTCTATAACTATATTGCAGGCACCATTCAAAGTTGTTTTTAACTGACAAATAAACATTTTGTTTATATCATTTCTATTAACTGGTATCCAAACGAATTGATCAAACTTATTTTTTTCTGTTCCATCCCATGTTACTTCTTCTAGTTCTTCCTCGGAAATTTTATATATTACTAATCCATCATCTATTACTTCTTCTTCAGGAATACCAGACACAACAAAACCTGCAGGTATCCATGCTCTATCCCCATTAGTATCTATATATTCTGTTGTTTCTGTAGCTCTTTGTCCTGGTGGCAATGTTGTTTTTGACATAACGTATTCACTTACTACTGTTTTATTGTTTATTGTAGTTTTCATTGTCAATGTTTGTTTAGTTGGTGTATCAATTACTTCAAAGGAAAGTTCTGTTATGTTTTCAGCAATTTTAATATTATTGTTTAAATACACAGCTTTATCCTCAATATTATAAGTATACGTATTACCGTTTTTGAATTTTATATTATTATTATTTGAATTGCCACTTTCTATTAGGTTGCCTGTTATTTTAGTTTCTTTCAAAAGCTGAACATTTAACTTGTCATGCTCAACATCTTGTGCCGTTTTTACATTTACGTTATTTAGGTTTGATCTAAAATTTCTAGATAGCATTCCTAAAATTCCTAATACTACTAAAGTTAAAATAATATACATTATTAAAGTAATTAAAGTTATCCCTTTATCTTGCTTCATATTTTTTCCTCCTTGGTTTAAAATCTCAACTTTCACGTTAAAATAATATCATTATGATAAAAAAAAGTCAACTATTTTTACTTTTTTTTCAAAAAGTGTTGACAAATTAAAAAAAATTATTTAAAATAGAGAATGTGCTTATCAAAATACAAGTACATACATCTGGTGGATGTAGCTCAGTTGGTTAGAGCGCTGGTTTGTGGCACCAGAGGCCGTGGGTTCGAGTCCCATCTTCCACCCCACGTTAAACAAATAATTTCATATTGGGGTGTAGCCAAGTGGTAAGGCACCAGACTTTGACTCTGGCATTTCGGCGGTTCGAGTCCTCCCACCCCAGCCAGAATTAGCAGTACTAAAAGTACTGTTTTTTTATGTATAGCAAGAGAAGATACTTATTGCATCTTCTCTTTTATTTTTATTAATGTATTTAGTGCATCTATTGGTGTTGTTTCATTTAAGTTTATTTTATCTATTTCATGTGCAATTTCTGCAAGCTTATAATTGTAAAAGTCTAGCTGTCCCTCTGGTTGTTTTTTGTTTTCCTGTTTCTTTTGCCCTGTTAACATGCTTTTTCTTTCTAAGCTTCTTAAAATCTCATTAGATCTTTTTACAACAGGTTGTGGAACTCCTGCTAGCTTTGCAACATGTATTCCATAGCTTTCGTCTGTTCCTCCTGGAATAATCTTCCTTAGGAATATTATATCTTCTCCCTTTTCTTTTACAGCTATTGAATAATTCTTTACACCTTCTAATTTACTTTCTAGCTCTGTAAGTTCATGGTAATGTGTTGCAAATAACGTTTTTGCTCCACATTTTTCTTTATCCGTAATATGCTCTACAACTGCCCATGCTATTGAAAGTCCATCATATGTAGATGTTCCCCTTCCAATTTCGTCTAATATTACCAAGCTATTTGATGTTGCTTCTTTTAAAATATTTGCAACCTCCATCATTTCTACCATAAAAGTACTTTGTCCCATACTTAAATCATCTGATGCTCCAACTCTTGTAAAGATTTTATCTACTACACCAATTTTTGCATATGATGCTGGTACAAAGCTTCCAATTTGCGCCATAAGTGTTATTAAAGCAACTTGTCTCATATATGTAGATTTTCCTGCCATATTAGGTCCTGTAATTATTGATAACCTATCGCTATCTTTGTTTAGATATGTATCATTTGCAACAAATGTTCCTGTATCTATCATTTTCTCAATTACTGGGTGACGTCCGTCTTTTATATCTATCTCTCCACTGTTATCTACAATTGGACAAACATAGTTCATATCTTCTGCAACTGTACTAAAAGATGCAAGTACATCTAACGTTGAAATTATATCTGCAGTTTTTTGTAAACGCACAATGTTTTGTGCAAGTTGATTTCTAATTTCAGTAAATATTTTATATTCAAGGTCTACAAGTTTTTCTTCTGAACCAAGTATTTTGCTTTCTAGTTCGTTTAGTTCTTCTGTTATATATCTTTCTCCATTTGTTAAGGTTTGTTTCCTTATATACCTATCTGGTACTAAATTCAAGTTTGATTTTGTAACTTCTAGGAAATATCCAAATACCCTATTAAAGCCAATTTTCAAGTTTTTAATACCTGTTGTTTCCTTTTCTCTTTGTTCTAGTTCCAAAAGCCATTTTTTACCATCTGTTGATGCTTTTTTATATTCATCCACTTCACTGTTGAAACCTAACTTTATAATTCCACCTTCTTTTATTGTAATTGGTGGATCTTCCACAATTGCTTTATCTATTAGCCCTGCTAAATCTTCACACGCATCTAAATTTTCTTCTAGTTCCTGTATTAATTCTGACTTGCTGTTTTTTATTATGTTTTTCACATCTGGTAATTGCATTAGAGAGTTTTTAAGCGAGTTTAGTTCCCTACCATTTGTATTTCCATAAGCTATTTTTCCAACTAATCTTTCTATGTCATAAACTTTTTTTAGAGTTTGTTGCAATTCTCCTCTTAAAATACTATCTTCTTTTAATTCTTGTACCGCTTCCAATCTCTTATTTATCTCGTGTGTATCTAATAAAGGCTCTCCAATCCACTTTCTTAGCTTTCTTCCGCCCATTGATGTTGATGTTTTATCTAGCACCCAAAGAAGTGTTCCTTTTTTTCCTTTATCATGTTGTCTTTCTAATAATTCCAAATTTCTTCTAGCTGTTATATCAAGTGTCATGTATTTTTGTAAGTTATAAAATTTTATATGGTTTATATGGTCTAGTTTTATTTTTTGTGTTTGTGTTAAGTATGCTAGTAATGCATTTATCGCAATTGTCTCAAGTTCATAGTTATCCAAAGACTCTATTTTTTTACCTTCATACTCCAAGTTATAATTTTGAAGTAACTCATCTGTTTCAAATTTAAAATTATCGTCTGGATAATTGTTTATATATACATTAAATCTTTTTCTAATCTCATTAATTTCTTCTGTTGAACTAAATAAAAAGCTATTTACAACAATCTCAGCTGGTCCAAATTTTGCAAGCTCATCTAATAGTGTTGCAAAGTTATTGCTTTCTGCTATTTTTGTTGCATAGAAGTCTCCTGTTGATACATCACATATAGCTATTCCAAAATGAAGTCCCTTTTTAAATACAGACATTATGAAGTTATTCTTTTTATCATCTAGCATATTACTTTCAATTACAGTACCTGGTGTTACAATTCTTATAACATCTCTTTTTACCATTCCTTTGGCTGTTTTTGGGTCTTCTATTTGCTCGCATATTGCTACTTTATAACCTTTTTCAATTAGCTTTGAAACATAGTTATCTACTGCATGAAATGGCACTCCACACATTGGAGCTCTTTCTTCTTGCCCACATTCTTTTCCTGTAAGTGTAATTTCTAGTTCTCTTGATGCTAATATTGCATCATCAAAGAACATCTCGTAAAAGTCTCCTACTCTAAAAAATAGTATTGCATCCTTATATTGTTCTTTTATTCCAAAATATTGTTGCATTAATGGTGAAAATTCTGCCATGTTTATCCTTCCTCTTTATTCTAACATTATGTTACGTATTATATCATAATTTTGCTCTTTCAACAATGAGTTTACTATATTTTACATCTAAAGTAATTTTGTATAATTTTGCTGTAATCTAAATTTCTTTGTTTAAATTACCGTTTGTATAATTTTGTCCTTCAAGTCTTTTTCCTTGTTTAAGTATGTTTACTATACTGTTTATTTCTTCTATTGTTTCATCTAAAATATCAATTCTAATTGTATTTGGGTTAAATTCTTTCCACTCTATTGACGTTATTTTTGAATTATATATTAGGTTATTACAGTTTATCCTATCTGTATATATTGGGAATTCAAAGCCCATTCTATCTTTTAGTTTGAATGTTCCATGTTCGCAAGTTCCTGGGCAGTTTTTATATATTCCTATTGCACAATATTCTGTTGTCATAAGCAATGTTCTACCATATACTATTAGTTCCTTTTCTATATTACCATTTAGGCTTAAAATGGTGTTTTTATCTGTTTCTGGTGATACTGTGTACCTTTCTATTCCTAAGTCTTCAAGTTCCTTTATAGAATGATTATTCATTACATTCATGGTATAGTTTGCTATTGTTTTTAGATTTTTAAATGTCTCTAGTTGTGAAATATTTGATATTACAACTCCAGCTATTTTATATTCTTTTAAAATAGCTTCTATATTTATTTTTTCATAATTACTTTTGCTAATTGCTGGCATAAGTAAATATGTATTAAAGTTTTCAGTAATTTCTTTTACTTGTTTTTTTAGTTTTGGAGCTGTAAAAAATCTTAATGGAATATATATGTTATCTATTCCTTGTAATTTGCTGTATTCCAAGGTTTCGTTCATACTATTTAAACAAACACTTACCCTTGGAGCAGAAATACTTTGTTTTGAGATTATTTCTTTTTCCTCTACTATTTTTCTTGGTTTTCTTATAAATGTTTGTCTTATTTTTTCTTCTAATTCTTGTATTGTTTCTCTTCTTAGTTCATTTATTCCACTTATTTGTGTAATTAGCTTGTCTCCAATTTCAGTTTTTATATTTGCAACTTCAAAAACTGTGTTTCCAAGTTTGGATATTTGTTCTTCTATTCTTTCTCTTGTAAGTCCCTGCTTTTCAGCCTTTTGTGGTACTGAACCTATTTTTGTAATTTCTATACCTGTTGCTATATCTTGCACTTTTAAACTTATTGGAGTGTCTTCTTTGATTATTATCTCACAGTTTATTTCTCTTTTTATATTTTCTTTGCTTAGCCTTTGATTTATTTCTCTGTTTAAGTTTATATCAACTGTTCTATATACTTTATCTCCATTATTAATTTTGCCATATATTCTTCCTATTGTAACTGTTTGACCAACTTTTCCTTGTTTTATGTTGTTATTTCCTATCATTAGTTCAGATATTTTACATGTTCCGTCTTTTATGCTAATACTATCTCCTAGGTTTAATTCTTTTTCTAACTTTATTTTTGTATAACCTTTGTTTGGGTTATAATGTTCTACTTTTCCTATGTATATTCCCATGTGGTTTGGTTTATATTTATACATCATTTCTTTGCCAAGTTTTCCTTTTAAATAGCCTGTACTAAAGCCTCCACGGTTAAATATTTGCATTAGTTTTTCTTTGTCTTCTGCCTGAACTTTATATGGTTTGTTGCTATTTGCTAAGTCTATATATTTTCTATATACTGATGTAACAATTCCTACATATTCAGGAGATTTCATTCTTCCTTCTATTTTAAAGGATTTTACACCTGCTTGTATTAGTTCTGGCAATATATCTAGTGTGCAAACGTCTTTTGAGCTTAGTAAATAACCTTTATCTACTTCTTTTCCGTTGTTTAAAAGAGCATATGGAAGTCTACATGTTCCTGCACATTTTCCTCTGTTTCCACTTCTACCACCTATAATACTACTCATTAAGCATTGACCTGAGTAGCATATGCATAATGCACCATGTATAAATACTTCATTTTCTATATTCACATTTTTGCAAATATGTTTTATTTCGTCAACTGAAAGTTCTCTTGCTAGTACACATCTTTTAAAGCCCATCTCTTGAATTTTTCTTGCTCCTTCTAGATTATATACTGTCATCTGTGTACTACTATGTACTTCTAGGTCTGGAAAGCTTTTAATTATAGCCTTTGCTAAGCCCAAATCTTGCACTATTATTGCATCTATTCCACATGTATATGCATATTCTACAAGTTCCATTGCTTTTGAGAATTCATCGTTTTTTATTAATATGTTTAGAGTTAAATTTGTTTTAACATTTCTAAGTTTTGCATATTCTATTGCCTTTTTTAGTTCTTCTCTGTTAAAGTTTTTACTATTCATTCTAGCATTAAATTCGTCAGCACCAAAATATACAGCATTTGCTCCATTTTGCACTGCTGATACAAGTGAATTCCATTCTCCAACCGGAGATAAAAGTTCTATATTATTCATATATTTATTTTTCCTCTCAAATTATTCTTAAACATTATATCACAAAAAAGTGCAAAAAGAAAAGCCTCCCTATTAAGGAGGAGGCTCTTCTGGAAAGAAGTCATCTAAAAATGCATATTTCATTGTATTGTTCATGAAAGCTAAAATAATATTTACCCTTACTTTGTCTTCCTCTATGTCGCTTTCATCATCACTATTGCTTATCTCTTGTGGGATAAATTTCGCTAAATATTTTACTGAAGCAATATCTGCAAGTTCAACAATTTGAGTTATTAAATACCGAACGTCTTCAGAATTGTCTTTATCTGCTGTTCCTATAATATTTACAAATGGTGCAACATCACTTTCAGCACAATAAATATATACATCATGAATACTCATTTTTACTACTCCCCTTCATAAAAATTTTCCACTTCATGATTATATCAAAATAGTAGCAAAAAGTCAATTATGTAAATTAATTTCAAGTCAAGAATAAAAAATGCAGAATTCAAGCTTTTTATTTAACATATTTCTATATATTTTTTTGCATTCTTTATTAAGTTTTCCCTTAATGTTAAAAATAACAGCATATATAATATATTCGTCATACAAATTTATATTTTCTACTCCATTGCTTTCTATAATAGAATAGTCTACTATGTACCTCTTTAAACCTTTAAGTTTCCCACTTAGTTCTAACGCTTTTTTGTTTCTAAATACAGGGTTAATTTTATTCTGAATTGCCTTATATATAGGAACTCCTGCAAATGTTAAAAAGTATGCCAAAAACACAAGTATTCCGAAATTTGATAATTTCATAAAAATAGGTATAGATACTAGCATATATATAATCATCCAAACCATGAATACTTCCATAATAGCAACAATATTAAATTCGCTTTCATTTTTCTTATACACATATCTTTCTTTTTCTAAATCTTCTATTAATAAACTTTTAAAAGTCTTTTTAAAGTCTTTATTATTTAAATCTTTCTTAAATATATATTTTTCATGTTCTGACAAACTACTAAGATCACCTAGTATAGTTATTTTATTTTCACTAAGCTTAATAACTCCATTTTTATGTAGGTTTAGAAGAATAGCTACTACCTCATCTTCAACTTTTATCTTTTTATTGTAACAATAGGAAAGTATTGCAGGGGACTTTGTTTGAAGAATATCTCGATAATATTCATAATTTTCAGTTTTGTATTTTTTTTCAAATTTATTTATCTCATTATTTTCATATATTTTTTGAATAATACCTGCAAATATTCCATCAACAAGAATAGCTATTGACATACTTACTAATAATATAACAAACTTATCATAAATAGGGAAAAGACCTACTGAAATTACATCACGTATAAATCTTATATTTGATATAAAAAAATAGAGAGAAATTGTTGTTACGGCGAATAAGATTATGATACTCCAAGAAATTTTATAACTAGAATCACTATTTTTATATATAGCAATAATAAAAATTGTGACTATAATTCCCATTATAATTGCTAGCATATTTTTAGTTCCTTTCTACTTACTTAAGCAATAATATTTGCAAACTAAATGTCACTTTTTGGTGACCCATACGGGAATCGAACCCATGATTCCACCTTGAGAGGGTGGCGTCTTAACCGCTTGACCAATGGGCCATGTGATAAATTCTAGCTTAAACTAGAATTTATTTCTATGACTTTTTTTAGTATTTCATCTAATCTATTTTCTTGTTTTGTTAAGTAAAGATATCCGTATTAGACCTTCGAATGCTGTTGAATACATGTATTCTGTGTGATTTGCATTTTTTGGTAAATGGTGGTTTTGTGTGTTTCTGCCTCTTCTTACAATTTCTTTTTCTTCGTCTGTTAAATCTTCATAGATTTTTTCTAAAATTTGGGCTTGTGCTCCTGCTTTTACATATTTTATTGCTTCCCTATGAAGTTTATTTGGCTTTAAATTTGTTGTTTCAATTAAGTAGTTTCGTATATGAAGTTCATATACTGCATCTCCAATGTATGCCCATGTAAGTGGCGACATTGTGTTAATTTTTACTAAATTATCCATTTACTTTTTCTAATGTAACCCTTCCTATTTTTCCGGTTCTAAAGTCGTTTAGTATAATTGCTGATACCTTTTCATAATCTATTTCTCCACCTGAAATTATTGCTCCTCTTTTTCTTGCTATCATATTCATTAATTCAAGTGCTTCATCGTCCTCTGGTATTATACTATTAAAATCGTCATCTGTCAATTTATATCTTGCAAAAAGTTCATTTTTATTGTTATTTTTTAAATATTTTATCAAATTATATGCTATTTCGTCTTTGTTGATTAATTCATCTTTTATTGAACCTGTGTATGCGAGTTTTAGTGCTACATCATGGCTTTCAAATTTTGGCCATAAAACACCTGGAGTATCTAATAGTTCTATATTACTTGAAATTCTAAGCCATTGTTTTTGTTTAGTAACACCTGGTCTATTGCCTACCTCCGCTGATTTTTTGTTTATCATTCTGTTTATAAATGAAGACTTTCCAACATTTGGTATGCCACATATCATTATTCTAATATTTTTGTTTATTCTTCCCTTGCTTGCTACCTTTTCCATTTCTTCTTGCATTAAATTTTGAACTGCCTTTAAAGTTTCCTTTGTTCCTTTTCCTAAGTTAGAATCTGTTGGAATTGCAATTATTCCTTGGTTTTTAAAGTATTCTATCCATTTTTTTGTTTCTTTTTCATCTGCCAAATCACTCTTATTTAATACAACTATTTTTTTCTTATTTGCTGTAATCTGTTTTATATCTGGGTTTTGGCTTGCAAGTGGTATACGTGCATCTAGTATTTCTATTATTACATCAATTAATTTTAGATCCTCTATTATTTGCTTTTTGGTTTTAAGCATATGTCCGAGGGTACCAGTTTATGTTAGATTTAGTATTTTCTTCTTTATTTTCATTTATCATTTTTTCTTGTCTCATTTTTCTTTTTTTATACATATCCATTATTTATCACTTCCTTTTTTCTTATTAAATATTTCAGCACTAAATCAAAATCTACTTTCATTCATATCATTTCTCTTTGCACCTTTATTTGGGTTCATCTAGTTTCTTTTGTTCTTTGTTTTCTAATTGTTTCTTCTCTCTTTCTAGTTCTTTCAAGCTCTTTTTAGGTGTTGGCATTTCTTCAGGCATCATTCCGCCAATATCTGCAATTGCCTTTCTAACTTTTTTACCAACCTCATAATGTACATCTTTTGCCTCTTTCTCTCCTTGTACATTATCTTTTAAAAGTTTTTGCTTAGTTTGATTTATTCTAAATAAATTAGCTACTAATTCATCTTCATTCATATTATCTAAAATATCTTCTCTGTAACGTAATTTTTTTCTTTTAAAAATATCATCAGCAGTTTCTCCATTATATAATCCTTTATATCCCGCATTATGAAATTCAGCCATATTTTTAACACCAGCAGCTGAAGCAACTTTTTGAAGCGTATAGTTGCCTTGCTTTGTTAATTTTCTTTGATAAAATCTTTTTTCATCATCTGATAAAGAATCATATTCTTGTTCAGTTATTTCCTGCTTTCTTGTTTGAATCGCAAAATATGTTTGTCCTAAAGCAACAACTTCTTTATTTGGATCAGCATTTTGCACTATCAAATAGCATATGTATCTTGATAGTTTATAATCTTTAATAATTTCTTCTTTCCCTTTACCAGTTTTTATTGGCTTGTTAATCTCAACAACCCAATCTTCTTCGCTTGAAATGCTGTTATTTGCTGATAAAACTGCTTTATCTATTACTTTTTGAAAATTTCTCCAGTCTTTGTATTCCAATACTTTTTGTAATTCACGTGCATACCAATATTCATTTCCATAATCATCAATGTGTTTTATATTTTCAAAAGTATTGTTAGAATATTTATTTCCAATTATCTTCATTGCTACCTCCATTTCTATTAATCATATTAAATTTTTCTTTATGTTCACACTACCACATATTTTTATAATTTTTTTAGTAAAATATAGTAAATACTCAAAAAGGATTTAGTGATTTTTCCTTTAATTATCTAATATCCTCATCTTTATTTTTTTCAATTAGTAATAAATTTGTCTCCAAGGTAATTTGGCAACAAGTTGTTGCCATTTTTCATCATAAGCATTTTACTCATGAGCATATGTTCCACTATTATTTTCCGATTTAGAAATAATCCTATTGCATTTTTATTATCAAAATATCCATTAATATTTTTTATAGTTAAAATAATATTCTTATTAAAATCATTTTTACGCCAATCATATTTGTCTAACATATTTAAATCTTTAGCTATTTCAATTCTCATAAACTGACTTATAGGTTCAAATTCGTTAGTTATATAGGTCTCATTATTAGGGCTAATATAAAATATATAATTTTTGTTTGAAAGCATATTTTCAAGTTTGTCAATTCTTTTAAGTTTTAATTTTTCAATTAATATATTTTCATTTTTATAGTTATGGTTTACTATGTGAGTATGTGCATGATTTACACTATTAGCATTAATACTATCTTTTAAATTTGGAGTTCCATGTTCGAAAACAATTGGATATTTTTGATAAACCTTTTTAAAAATTTCTCTATATTTTCTTATTAATATTTTATATTCTTCCATTTCATCTATCATTAATTCAGACATTGAGTTAACATGCCTTTTAGTTATTATTAATATATATCCATCTGTTAATGCACCTAATGATGGTGTTATATAAAAATACTTTGTTTCATTTAAAATTGTATTTTCTAATTTAGTTTTATCTATGTTACAAAAAGGACACTTTTCAATTATATCGTTCATTTATTTTACCTCTCCCAGTTCCTTTCTTGCTACATGTTGAACTTCTGTTATTTTATTTAACATATATTCACTTCAAGTTATTTTTATAACTAAATACTTCTTCTATAAAATCATTTATATCTTTTACTTTGTCTTTACCTTTAACCTTATACTCAATATATGATTCTTCAAGATTGCCAGATTTCTTGCTTTTATATTTTTCATCTAGTTTAATCAAATCGTCTTTGGAATTAATTATTCCATTAACCTTTTTATTTTTTGCTCTATAACCCTCTATTGTTATTTTGCCTTCAGTAACTTCATACTTATATGTATTTTCATCATTGTAATATATAGAAACCAAGTATTCCGTACCCGCATCAATTCCTAACATATATGAATAACGCATTGTTCCAATACATATATCATCTTCTTTTATAGTAATATTTTTATAGTTTTTATTACAAAAAAGCCATATGCATATACCTAATATTACTAAGATTATTATTG